>JAZFZN010000353.1:0-5823 GCA_036475515.1 Gammaproteobacteria bacterium | reverse complement strand
AGTCGAGTTTGCGACTGGTCTTGTGCGTGATCGATTGCGAACGGTCGACGTCCTTTTCGAGTTTCAGGCGTGATCTCGTAGGCCCAGGCGAAAAACAGCGCCAACGGCAACCCGACGACGAGCAGCAACAGGATGAACTTCGCGGTCCATTCGGGCAGTCCGAGGATCGGAACGACGATGTCGACGGCCTGCAGCAATACCCAGGCAACGACGGCATACGCGATGCCGACGCGGAAGACGTTGCGGCGTTTCAGCTCAGCAAAAAGACTCATCCCGGCGTTCCGTGAGCACGATCCGGCAAAGCATGGCGGATCGTCACCTTCAGAACAACAGACACCTTAGACTAATTCCAGAATCCCTTTGAGTGCCGTCTCGACGGCCTGGCGCCGAACGGCTTCGCGGTCGCCGTCGAAACGATGCTGGGCTGATGAACCGGTCACCGAACCATCCGCACGAACACGCGCCCACGCGAACCAGACGGTTCCGACAGGCTTCTCAGAGGTGCCGCCGTCCGGTCCGGCGATGCCGCTGACGGCCACCGCGGTATCGGCCTCGGAAATAGCGATTGCACCGGCTGCCATTTCCCGTACCACCGCATCGCTGACGGCGCCGTGTTTCGCGATGATCTCTTCACGCACACCGAGCTCGCGGGCCTTGGCGTCGTCGCTGTATGCCACAAAACCCGAGCTAAACCATGCGGAACTGCCGGGAATGTCAGTCAGTGCTTTCGCGACCCAGCCGCCGGTGCACGACTCAGCCGTTGTAACGGTCATCTTTTCACTCAGCATCACTTCGCTGATTTGTCCGGCAAGAGCTTTCAGTTCGGCATCGTTGGCCATTGTTCAGTCCGTTGGTTGCGCAAGGAGATTCTTGTAGATGGCGAGGTTGCGATCGACCATACGCGCGATGGTGAACTCATTCAATACGAGTTCACGACCCGCGTTAGCCATATCCATTCTACGCTTGTCGTCCTCGAGCATGGCGTTGATCGCATTCGTGAGTTCAGCCGGATCGTTCGGCGACACGAGTAGTCCATTGACGCCATCGCGTACGATCTCCGGAATCCCCCCGACGTTGCTCGCAACAATCGGCACACCCGACGAAGCTGCTTCCAGCAACGCGACACCGAGGCCTTCCCTGCGCGCGGGATGAACGACGAAATCGAACTCCGGAAGTACGGTTTCCACGTCGTTGCGAAAGGCGTGCAAGCGAACCCGCTCCGACAATCCGTCACGTATGATGCGCTGTTTGATTTGTCGTTCAAGCGGTCCACGGCCGTACAACGATACGGTCACCTCGAGATGCTTCGCGAACACGGCCGGCAACGCATCAAATAACGTGTCGTGACCCTTGCGTTCGATGAACTGCGCGATCACACCGATGTGCTTCCCATCGCCCTTCTCCACGGACCGCGGTCGGAAACGGTCGGTGTCGACCGCACTGTGTATGCAGACGACATCAGCCTGCGGAACACCTTCGGCGATCAGCACATCGCGGATTGCCTCGGAGATCGTGATGACCCGGTCGGGCAACGAGTACCTGAAACGCGCAAGCCAGCCCGGTTCCGGATTGTCGACACGGCGGGTCAGAACGACCGGAACCCGCGCCAGTTTCGCCGCGAGCAGACCAAAGGAATCGGCACCCCGGCGGCTGTGTAGATGAACAAGGTCCGGCTTGGTCTCAGCGAAGGTTTTCATCAACCGGCGCACCAGACCGACGTCGAGGTCCCCGTGCATCGGTATCTCGATGACCCGGACCGGTCCGTTGGCTGTTTCTGTTGCGATCTCGCTGCCCGGCGGACAGACGAGGAAGTTCTCTACGCCGTGCCCGGCGAGACCCTTGGCCAGCCAGGCAACCTGACGGGCCCCGCCGTACAGATGACGACCGGTTTCGACATGTACCACACGCATCGCGGGCGGAGTCTAGCAACTCCACGTTGCTCTGACCCGGGTCGGAGTGGGGTCAGACCCCATGGCGAGCGGTGCCAGAGCAGGGGCCGAGCAGTTTTCTGATAGCATCCCGCCTTTCCGATCCCGCAAGTCAATCGTGAGCGAACAACCCAGCAACCACACGCCCGTGATGCAGCAATACTTGCGAATCAAGGCGGAACATCCGGAGACATTGTTGTTTTACCGGATGGGTGATTTCTACGAGCTGTTCTATGACGACGCGAAGCGTGCTGCCGATCTGCTCGACATCGCGTTGACCAAACGCGGTAAGTCCGCCGGCGAACCGATCCCGATGGCCGGTGTGCCGTACCACAGCGTCGATTCCTATCTCGCAAAACTTGTGCGGCACGGTGTGTCGGTCGCGATCTGCGAACAGACCGGTGATCCCACAAAGAGTCGTGGACCAGTCGAACGCGAAGTCGTTCGGATTCTGACCCCGGGCACTCTTACCGAAGAGGCACTCCTCGATGCACGGCGGGACAATCTGCTGGTTGCGGTACACCCGCTGAAAGACCGTGTCGGGCTCGCGTGGCTGGACCTGTCGCGTGGTGAATTCTCGGTCATGGAAGTCGACGGAGACTCCGCGCTTGCCGCTGAACTCGAACGCCTGAAACCCGCCGAATTGCTGCTGGCCGAAGACGTTCCGTGGCCGTTCGAAAAAAACGCACTCGAACGACCGCCATGGCATTTCGACCTTGACGCGAACACACGCCTGTTGTGTGAACAGTTCGGAACACGCGATCTGTCCGGATTTGGTTGCGCGGAACTGCCGGCCGCGATTGCAGCGGCGGGTGCCCTGTTGCGCTATGCACGCGAAACCCAGAAGTCCGCGATGCCGCACGTGACCGGTGTTCGCACCGAACGACGCGACGACGCCTTGTTAATGGATGCCGCAACCCGCCGGCACCTCGAACTCGAAGACAGTGTGACCGGACATCCAGAACACACGCTGGCCGGTGTGCTCGATCGATGTGCGACAGCCCTGGGCAGGCGTTTGCTCAGACGGCACATCAACCGGCCGTTGCGCGATCACCTGACGCTCAAACGCCGCTATCAGGCCATCGCAACATTGATCGAAGCGGACACGAAGGGTCTTCGCGAACACCTGAAAGGAATCGGCGACATCGAACGCATACTCGCGCGCGTGGCACTGCGCTCGGCACGACCACGAGACCTCGCCGCGCTGCGCGATGCACTGGCGGTTCTGCCGGAACTGGTCAGGCTGCTTTCACCGATCGACTCGCCGTTACTGCGCGAAGTCGTCCACGGCATCGGAGAACACCCGGACACGACAGCACTGCTGGAACAAGCGATCGTCACAACACCACCGATCGTGTTGCGCGACGGTGGTGTGATCGCCGACGGCTATGACGAAGCACTCGACGAGCTGCGTGCGATCAGCACACAGTCGGACCAGTTCCTTCTCGACTACGAACAAAAAGAACGCGAACGCACCGGGATTGCAAAGCTGAGAGTCGGCTACAACCGTGTACATGGTTATTACATCGAGATCAGCAGGGCACAGGCAGCGAAAGCGCCGGAGGAGTACACACGCCGACAAACACTGAAAGGCGCAGAGCGGTTTATTACTGAAGAACTGAAGAGCTTCGAAGACAAGGTCCTGAGTGCACGCGAACGCGCATTGGCCCGTGAACGGGAGTTGTATGAGGCGTTGCTCGATGCGTTGATCGAGGTGCTCGCGGAGCTGAAAACCATGGCGTCCGCACTCGCCGAACTCGACGTGTTGATGAATCTCGCCGAACGCGCCACGACACTCGGTTATGTGCAACCGGATCTCGTCGAAACACCTCGTTTAGAAATCGAAGCCGGCCGTCATCCGGTCGTCGAACGCGTGTTGAACGAACCGTTCGTACCCAACGACATCGCACTCGACGAAACAACGCGCATGCTGCTCATTACCGGGCCCAATATGGGCGGCAAGTCGACCTACATGCGACAGACGGCGTTGATCGCGATACTCGCACACATCGGAAGCTATGTGCCGGCGCGGCGTTGTGTGCTCGGTCCGATCGACAGGATTTACACACGCATCGGTGCCGCCGACGATCTGGCTGGCGGTCGTTCGACATTCATGGTCGAGATGACCGAAACCGCGAATATCCTCAACAACGCCAGCGACAAGAGTCTGATCCTGATGGACGAGATCGGTCGTGGCACGAGCACTTTTGATGGTTTGTCGCTGGCCTGGGCTGCAGCACACTTTATTGGCGAAAAGATCCGTTCGTTCACGCTGTTCGCGACACATTACTTTGAACTGACGACACTGGCCGACGAACTCGATGGCTGTGTCAACGTTCATCTGGACGCCACCGAACACGGCGACGAACTGGTATTTCTGCACAGCGTCAAGGCCGGCCCGGCGGACCGCAGCTATGGTTTGCAGGTTGCGCAACTCGCGGGTGTACCCCGTTCGGTGATCAAGCGTGCACGCAGCTATCTCGAAGCGCTGGAACGCCGTCGCGACGCATCCGTTCCACAAGACCCGTCTGCCCAGACCGATTTGTTCCTGACACCGCCACCACACCCGGCGGTGGACGCGCTGAAGGAGATCGATCCGGACAGCCTCAGCCCTCGCGCGGCGCTCGAGGCGTTGTACGAACTGAAGAAAAAAACCGACCAGGATTGAGGAGTGGATCGCGCTGCCCCAGCAGCGCGATTACCACATTTCTCATTTACAACCCGGCGATCAGTTCGCCTTTTTCAACGATCGTTGTGCCGGCTACTTCAAGCGTCGCACCCGGTACATGAACAGCCAAACCACCCACGGAGTCATTCTCTCCACCGGCCCAGACGTTGTTGCCCATGCTCAGGGTCACCATACCGCCCATTTCCCAGGAGTTGTATTTCGATCCGTCGATCGGTTGGCTTGCCGGGTTGAGTCCGACGTCGACAACCGACAGATCCCGTGTGTTGGGTGTGCTGGCCGCAAAATACTCTTTCAGCATGTCGGCGTTGCTGTCCGCTGTCAGCTCGATCATACGTCCGTCTTTGAATGTCATCTTCAGATTCTCGACGGGCATCCCGCGGAATGTCATCTGATCAACCACAAGCGTTCCCGTCGCACTGCTGGTGTCAACACAGGTATAGGTTTCACCGGCCGGCAACCACACCTGCGCAGCACCAGAGACGTCCGCAACGTCCGCAGTACGTCCGGCGTTGATCCGTGCGGCACCTTTGTCGAGTTTGAACGCGAGGTTTGTTCCGTTGTCAGCAGTCAGGCGGGCGCTAGCGCCTGGATCGAGCATGACGGCCACTTTCTTGCCAACGGAGGCCAACGCTGCTGGAGATACACCAACCGCGCTCCAGAACATATCCGTCATGTCCGAATAGTTGGCTGTCTGTGACGCGGCATAGGCCTCGGTCGGGATTCCACCGGTCTGACCCAGCCCCACGTAGCGAATATCCGCTTTGACTAGTGCATCAAACACTGGCGCACCGGCTTGGCGGTTTGCCGCGAGCCGTTCTTCGGGCACGTCTGCAAGCCGGTCCGGTTGCGCGTCAGCAAACAGATCGATCTGGGCATCAGCCATCTCGATCAACTTGATCTGACCGGTCGGCACCTGTTTCAGATACTCGATCGGGGTTTCCATCAACGAACGCTTGGTGGCAGCCGGCAAGTTCATCAGTACGACCGGTTCCGCACCTGCTTTGGATACAGCGACTTGCACGGCTTCGAGGAGCTCCATTTCCATGGGATGGCCGTTGATCAATACGATCTCGCCTGGTTGGACGTTCAGTGATTCGTTGACGAGTTTATCGGCCGTTGCGTCGTAGTCACCTTCGCCGGCAAACGCGGCGATCGAGGAGACGAACAACAAAGCCGACGAAAGTAGAGCAACTTTGTGTTTCATGA
>JAZFZN010000352.1:0-6685 GCA_036475515.1 Gammaproteobacteria bacterium | reverse complement strand
GTGTCCTGTTGCTGGACAAGCCGCAGGGACAGAGTTCCAACGAGGCTTTGCAGTATGTCAAGCGGGTCTTCAAGGCGGCGAAGGCCGGGCATACGGGCAGCCTCGATCCGCTCGCCAGCGGCATGCTGCCGCTATGTTTTGGAGAAGCAACCAAGATCTCTGCGTTCCTGCTGGACGCCGACAAGCATTATCAGACGCGGTGCCGGCTGGGTGTGAAAACGGATACCGGGGACGCGGACGGGACTGTCATCGACGAGCAGTCTGTGCCGGAACTGTCCGAGCAGCGGACGCGCAGCGTGTTGCGCCAGTTTGTCGGAGAGCTGCAGCAGGTCCCACCGATGTACTCCGCGGTGAAATATCAGGGACGGCGGTTGTACGAACTTGCACGCGAGGGTGTCGTGGTCGAGCGGCAACCACGCAGGATTGAAGTGCATGCGCTGGAACTCGTGGCCTTCAACGGGGACGAGCTGGAGTTGTCGGTCCATTGCTCGAAGGGCACCTATGTGCGCACGCTGATCGAGGAGATCGCGGAAGCACTTGGAACTATTGGTCACGTTACGGCGTTGCGACGCGAATGTGTCGGGCCGTACCAGGGCGAAGAAATGGTTACGGTGGCGGAAATCGAGAAGCACGCCGAGGACTTCGACAGCCTGGATGCGTTGTTGAAGCCGATCGACAGCGCCGTGTCCCATTGGCCGACACTGGAAGTCGGACGTGATGCTGCGTACTACCTGCAGCAGGGTCAACCGGTGCAGGTGGCGCGCGCACCCAGACGCGGACGCGTGCGTCTCTACGCCACGGACTCGCGTTTTCTGGGGATCGGTGAAGTACAGATTGACGGGCGTGTCGCGCCCAAGCGCCTGATCCGTACGGGATCGGGTGGTTGAGTTGCGCGCACGAACTGCGGGCGGGTAAGATTAACCGTTTATTTACATATAGTTAGAAAACGACATTGGGGTATCGGGAGAAGTAGTCACAATGACTCTCACTACAGAAGACAAAAGCAAGGTCATTTCCGATTTTGCACGTGGAACCGGCGATACCGGTTCTCCGGAAGTGCAAGTCGCATTGCTGTCAAAACGCATCAACGAATTGACCGAACACTTTTCAACGCACAAGAAAGATCATCATTCGCGCCGCGGGTTGCTGCGGATGGTCAACCAGCGCCGCAAGCTGCTCGACTATCTGAAGAAAAAAGATCCTGTTCGTTACCAGGAACTGATTTCGCGCCTCGGCTTGCGTCGCTGAATCTCAGGAAATCAAACGTGAAACAATTCAATAAGACGTTCACCTATGGGGAACACGCGGTTACGCTCGAAACCGGCGCGGTAGCGCGCCAAGCTGACGGTGCCGTGCTGGTCAATATGTCGGACACGGTCGTTTTGGTGACGGTTGTCGCGGCCAAACAGGCAGAGCCCGGCCGCGGATGGTTTCCGCTGACGGTCAATTATCAGGAAAAGACCTACGCTGCAGGGCGCATTCCCGGCGGGTTTTTCAAACGCGAAGGTAGACCCAGTGAGAAAGAAACGCTGACTTCGCGCTTGATCGACCGCCCGTTGCGACCGCTGTTTCCGAAAGGATTTCTGAACGAAGTTCAGGTTATCGCGACCGTCGTGTCGTTGAACCCCGAAGTCGATTCGGATATCCCGTCGTTGATCGGGGCTTCAGCCGTACTCGCGCTTTCCGGTATCCCGTTCAACGGACCGATAGCCGCCGCACGTGTAGGCTATCAGGACGGAAAATATCTGCTGAACCCGACTCTGAGCCAGTTGGAGCATTCACAACTGGATCTCGTCGTCGCCGGAACCGAACAAGCCGTACTGATGGTCGAGTCGGAAGCCGCCGAGCTTTCCGAAGACGTCATGCTCGATGCGGTCATGTACGGCCACGAGCAGATGCAGGTCGTGATCAAAGCGATCCGTGAACTCGCTGCCGAAGCTGGAAAACCGGCCTGGGACTGGCAAGCACCGGTCGCGGACCAGGGTCTGATCGACGTAGTCACTCAAGCGGCCGAGTCGGATCTCGTCGATGCATATCAGATCGTCGAGAAGCAGGCGCGGCGCGACCGCATCGGCGAATCCCGCAACGCCGTGGTTGAATCGTTGACGGCTGAAGAACGCTGGTCGGCGGAAGAAGTCGAAAAAGAGTTCGCCAAACTCGAAAGCCGGATTGTGCGCGGCCGCGTTCTCGCCGGCGAACCGCGTATCGACGGCCGTGACACAGGTACGGTTCGTCCGCTGGACATCCGGGCAGGCGTACTGCCGCGTGCGCACGGTTCGGCCCTGTTCACCCGTGGTGAAACGCAGGCACTCGTGGTGACGACACTCGGGACCGGCCGCGATGCACAGCTGGTCGATGCCTTGTCGGGCGAACGTCGTGACCCATTTATGCTGCATTACAACTTTCCTCCGTTCTCGGTTGGCGAAACCGGCTTCATGGGTGGTCCGAAACGCCGCGAAATCGGTCACGGGAAGCTTGCAAAACGCGCCATCATGGCTGTCATGCCGGACATGGAAGAATTCCCGTATGTGATCCGTGTCGTCTCCGAGATTACGGAGTCCAACGGTTCGTCATCGATGGCGACTGTTTGCGGTACCAGTCTGTCTCTGATGGACAGCGGTGTTCCGATCAAGGGACCGGTAGCGGGTATCGCGATGGGTCTCATCAAGGAAGGGGACAACTACAAGGTTCTGACCGACATTCTGGGTGACGAGGATCACCTCGGTGACATGGATTTCAAAGTGGCCGGTACCGCCGATGGTGTGACCGCATTGCAGATGGACATCAAGATTGACGGCATCACACGTGAGATCATGAGCAACGCGCTGGCCCAGGCCAACGATGCACGCATGCATATCTTGGGCGAGATGAACAAAATTATCGATCGGCCACGTGAAGAAATGTCGCAATGGGCGCCGCGGATCATCACATTCAAGATCGATCCCGAGAAGATACGCGATGTTATCGGTAAAGGTGGTTCCGTCATTCGGCAGATGACCGAAGAAACCGGTGCAACCATCGACATCGAAAACGATGGCACGATTAAGATTGCGTCGGTGGACGAGGCTTCGAGTGCCGAAGCACGACGTCGTGTCGAACTGATCACCGCGGACGTCGAGGTCGGCACGGTCTATGAAGGCCGTGTTGCGCGTGTGATGGACTTTGGTGCGTTCGTGACGATCTTGCCAGGGAAAGATGGCCTCGTGCACATCTCACAGATCTCGGACGAGCGCGTTGAGAGCGTTTCCGACAAGCTCAAAGAAGGCGACGTCATTAAGGTCAAGGTGCTCGAAGTCGACCGGCAGGGAAAGATTCGATTGTCCATGCGTGGCATCCAAGAGGAAGAACCAGCCTGACGCAGACTACGTGCCCTGCGACAAGGAAAGTGGTGTCGTAGGGTAGTTCTGAACAAAGGGAAAAGGTGTCAGAGGCGTTCAGCGCATTTTCGAAGGAAAATGCGCTAACGCGTTTGGGTACCGCAACGTAAGAAAATCACTCTCCGACACCACTTTTCTCCCCGACACCACTTCTTCCTGTTTCTCCAGCTTCCAGATGCTGGCTCAGAAACTCGGGAATTCTCTCCAACAGCCAGTAATCCGGCTTCCACGGCAGCTTCCCGCTGATGAATCCCACGTGACCACCGTGTTCACTGAGTTCCAGCTCGACGAATTGCGACAGCTCGTTTCCAGATGGCACCGATGACGGTGTCATGAACGGGTCGTCGCGCGCGTTGACGATCAGTGTCGGCACGGCGATGTCCTTCAGGAATTGTCGGCTACTGCAACGGCGGTAGTAGTCGTAGACGCTGGCAAAACCGTGCAAGGGTGCGGTCAGGATATCGTCGAATTCGATAAAGCTGCTGCTGTTCAGCGCCTGGCGCACGGGTACACCGGGAGCCCGGCCGGTCGGGAACTTCCGGTCCAACGCGGACTTGAGACGACCCAAGAGAACATTCCTGTAAACCCTTGAAAAACCGATGTTCATAGCGTGGCAGGCGTCCTGCAGATCGAACGGTACTGAGATCGCGGCGGCAGCCGTCAACGGCGCTTCCGGTCCGCGTTCGCCGAGCCACTTGAGCAAGACATTTCCGCCGAGCGAATAACCGATGGCTACCAGTGGCGCATCCGCATCCCGCTCGCGCAAACGATCGATGATCGTCTGCAGATCACCGGTTTCGCCGGCGTGATAGCTGCGCGTCATCCGATTCGGAACACCGCTGCAACTACGGAAATGCATCAGGGCACAGCGCCACCCCTGATCTGAAAGCCGCTCGAGCATTGTGCGCGCGTATGGAGACTGTACCGAGCCTTCCAGTCCATGCAACAACAACACGAGGGGCGCGCCGTCCGGTTGCTTCGGATGCCAATCGACGTGCAGGAAATCTCCGTCGGGTAGTTCGACGGTCTCACGTACGAGTTCGAGCGGTGGGAAACGGCGCAGTGGAAAATTCGGGAAGATCGTCTGGAGATGTCGATGACGCAGCCACCAAGCAGGCCGGAACATACTTTCGCGAATCATAGAGCCTGAGCGGTACCTCTGCGGAGGACACGGCCCTCGTCATGCATCGTCGTTCTTGCGCGTCAACGTTTTGAAAATCTCGTCCTGTACGGACTTCCAGCGGGCGTAGTTCTTCTGTGCGATCCCGGTCACGGTTTCAACCGGATCGATGCCCACGACGCTGCGCACCTTTTCGCGCACCTGTTGCTGTTGTGTCGAGAACAGCTTCATGCTCTGTTCGAGATAGCTGGATACAAAACTCGGCATGACGCTGCCGTATGCACGGATCAGCTGCGCGAGGAAGTCGCGACTCATGATCGGATCATCCTTGTTTTCCTGATCGGCGATGACCTGCAGCAGAATGCTGCGGCTGATGTCGGTGTCGCTCTGTTTGTCGATAACCACGAAGTCGATGTTGTCGATCACGAGCTGACGAACGTCGGCCAGAGTGATGTAGTGACTTTCCTCCGTGTCGTACAACCGGCGATTCGGGTACTTCTTTATGACTCGTGGTGCGTTCATGCGTGGGTTTTGCGTTCAGATTGCGATGACACAGCGCATCATTATATGACACGGTGCGGCGAAAAGAACGCCGTCACGCGATTTCGACCGGAATCTTGCGCAATCGTTTCAGAGCGGCCGGATTCCAGTTCCCGATTGCCCAGGTCCACAAATCGTCGAGACCGTCATTGGCCAGTTCGGCAGGGGGGGATTGTTTCAGGAAATCCAGGGCACGCCACAACACGCGGGTACTGCCGGTCGGCGGTACCGGCGCGGCCCAGGTCTGTTTGCTCAGTTTCTGGCCAATAGCGTCGACGGCGATCGGCACATGGGCGTATGCAACAGGAGACAGACCGAGGAGGCGTTGCAGCACCATCTGTCTGCCGGTCGAATCGAGCAGATCGCAACCCCGCACGATGTCGGTGACTCCTTCGTCGGCATCGTCGACGACGCAAGCCAGTTGGTAAGCAAAGTAACCGTCGCGCCGTCGGATGACGAAGTCCCCGATGTCCTGGTTCGGGTTCTGCCTGCAGGAGCCCTGGAGGTCGTCCTCGAACACGACCGTTTCGTCGTGGGTGCGTAACCGGATCGCATGGTTCGGTCCGGACAAACCCAGATCACGACAGGTGCCCGGATAAACCGGCCCTTCGGATCCCTTGCTGGTTGCGTCAGCTGCGACACGCCGGCGCGAACATGAGCAGACATAGGTTAGACCTCGGTCCGTGAGTCGCTCGAGTGCCGCTTCGTAGGCGTCGCGGCGGTCACTTTGCCATATGACCGGACCGTCCCATTCGAAGCTATAGGCTTCGAGTGTTTTCAGTATCGTGGTCGCGGCACCCGGTACTTCACGCGGCGGGTCGATGTCTTCGATACGCAGCAACCAGATGCCCCCGGCGGTTCGTGCATACAGATAGCTGCCAACCGCGGCTACCAGCGATCCGAAATGCAGGGGACCTGTTGGAGAAGGGGCAAAGCGCCCGCGATAGATGTTGCCGGTCGTGTCCATCGAAGACGACACGACCCCGGTTTCGTCAGCGGTCGTCGCGATACTGGCGCTCGGCGACTTCCCGGCGTTCCTGCGCCTCCAGTGTCAGCGTCGCCACAGGCCGCGCTTCGAGACGTCTGAGACCGATTTCCTCACCGGTTTCCACACAGAATCCGTAGGTTCCATCCTCCATGCGCTGCATCGCTGCGTGGATTTTTTGCAGCAACTTGCGTTCGCGGTCACGGGTCCGCAGTTCCAGACTGAACTCCGACTCCTGCGTGGCGCGGTCGTTCGGATCCGGGAAGTTCGCAGCTTCGTCCATCATGTGGTGGACGGTGCGGTCAACTTCTTCCATCAGTTGACGTTTCCAGGCGTGCAGGATGCTGCGGAAATGCTCCAGTTGTGCTTCGCTCATGTAGTTTTCGCCGCGCCTTGGCGCATACGGAGCGAATTCCTGCGCCGGCCCGTACAGCAAGTCCTGTGCGCTGTTGGTTGCTCTGCGTCGTGCCGTTTTTCGGGCTGCCGGCTTCTTTCGGGCTGTCGTTTTCTTGCGTGGCGCAGCTTTTTTCGTCTTTGCAGCGATTTTCTTGCGTGTTGTTTTCTTGCGGGCCGGTGTTTTCTTGCGGGCAGCAATTTTCTTTTTCTTGACCTTTGTCTTGCGTGCGGTTGTTTTCCGGCGCGCGGCCGTTTTCTTCCTGCTCA
>JAZFZN010000351.1:0-3996 GCA_036475515.1 Gammaproteobacteria bacterium | reverse complement strand
CGCCGATTCTCAGCTTCACCTCGGAGGAGATCTGGGCGGAGTTGGCCGGTGAGCGCCCCGAATCCGTGTTCCTTTCGACCTGGTATGACCTGCCGGAGATCGAACAGAGCAAAATCGACTGGGATGCGGTCCTGAAAGTTCGCGATGCGGTGTCGAAAGAACTCGAACGTTTGCGTGGCGAGGGCCGCATCGGTTCGGCGCTGGGTGCTGAAGTCGATCTCTATGTCGACACACAGTGGCAGAAGAAGCTCGGCACGATCGGAGACGAACTGCGGTTCGTACTGATCACCTCGGAGGCGCAAGTACACAGCTATGACCAACGGCCCGATGACGCGACTGTAGCGGCAGAACCGGGGCTCGAAAAAGTTGCGATCCTGGCGACCGCGTCGGAACATGCAAAGTGCGTGCGGTGCTGGCACCGGCGTGCCGATATCGGCAGTGATACCGGCCATCCGGAACTGTGTGCACGTTGTGTGACGAACCTTTCCGGCGACGGGGAACCGAGGCAGTTCGCATGAACGAGCAGAAAAAACTCGTAGTTCCGGGTGCCAGCCAATGGTTGTGGCTGGCAGTGGTCGTGGTCGTACTCGACCAGGTGACGAAATGGATCATCGTCGGGAACTTTGAACTCTACGATCGTGTTGCTGTTCTGCCCGTGTTCGAGTTGACGCGACTGCACAATACGGGTGCCGCGTTCAGTTTCCTGAGCGGCGCCGGTGGCTGGCAACGCTGGTTTTTTGTCGCCCTGGCGCTGGTTGTCAGTATCGTCATCATGATCTGGTTGCGACGCACGCCGAAGCAGGGACATGGAGTGCTCGCTGCCGGTCTCGCACTGATCCTCGGCGGAGCGACCGGCAACGTCATCGACCGCATTTTCTACGGCTACGTCATCGATTTCCTGCACTTCCACTGGGGTTCGTCGTACTTTCCGGCGTTCAATATCGCCGACAGCGCGATCACGATCGGAGCCGGACTGTTGATCATCGACGCGTTGTTTCTGAGCGGTCGCCAACACGCGAAGAAAGAACAAACCGGTGTCGGAAAGTAGTGACAAAGAAACTGGGGTAGAAACTGGGGTCAGAGAGTAGTTTTTAAGCCCTTGATTTTTAAAAAACTGGGGTCAGAGAGTAGTTTTTAAGCCCTTGATTTTTAAAAAGGTATTGAAAGGCTAGTCCGTGGTTTTTGATGACTTGTACGGCCCGAAAAATCATGGGCTTAAAAACTACTCTCGGACCCCAGTTTTTGAGGTATCTGGGCGTTTCTCTCGAGATCTAGTTCTTGCCGCCCCAGCAACGTGCGGTCTGGTCGACAGCGCCACCGTCGAGTGCGGTTCGGGTCTGAGCCTGATCCAGCGTAAAGCTCTGGCAGGTTGCGTCATTGAGCTGGCCGCTGGTGGCGGCCGGTGCGGCCGTCGCGGTGAAACCGACCACCAGACCCGCTGCATTGGCCGCCAGTGCAATGTTGTAATGCCCGTTCTCGGAAACGTTGTTCAGACCGAGTTGAGCGAAGTTCGTCGTGTAGGTGTTGTTCTGCAGAAAAAACTTTTCCTCGGAACTGGCTATCCGCAGCAACGCATTCGTCGCGTCCGAACGATTCGCACGTTGTACATAGCGCTGATAACCGGGGATGGCAATTGACGCGAGCAGTACCATGATGCCCACAACCACCATCAGCTCCAGCAATGAGAATCCGCGCATTTTCGTTTTCATGTTCCCAATCTCCTAAGTCAACCCGAACACGGCGTCCATGCCGTGCACGAGTAACTCATTACAATATCCGCCGGTCAGTTGCTGGCTCCCTGTTGCGACCAGTACGTGCGTACCAGCGGGTTGTTCAGGTTGACCGGGCAGCTTTCCAGCGCCACCAGGCATACCGGACCCGGGCGTGGCGGTCCGTCCGGGATACCATCACCATCGGTGTCGACCCAGTTGTCCGGATAGCCATCACCGTCGTTGTCGCCGACGATGTCGGGGCTCGGGAACAGAATCGATATCTCTGGCGTGATACCCGTCTGTGCCAGAGTCGTCGACTGATCACTCGCCGTCAACGCGGTCGGGCTGCCGACACCGTCGAGGTTGTACACCGGGGTTCCGCCCGCAGTACTCAGGATGAACAGCTTGTTTGTACCGAGGGACGGCTGACAGCTGTTTCCTGCGGCGGCCCCCGGTGTAAACGTCGTGAACAAAGTCACGTTGTTGAAGGTCTGTGACGATGCCAGCACCTTTTCACCCGGGAAGGTGATCTTCCAGCCTGCCGCGCCCGTCGGAATGACCGGGTTGGCGTTGCCGGTGATGTCGACCAATGCACCGTCGGTGATCGGCGTCAGGCTGTTGTACTGGTTCTGTGTCAGCTGATTGAAGACGTTGTAGTCGCGCAAGCTGTAGAACCGGTCGGCGGCCTGCTGATCCAGAGGATGGGCTCGGTAGCCGGACCCGATCGCGATGTTCAGGAATACGCCGTTGGTATCTGCATTCAGTGAAACATCGGCGGCATTGTAGAAACGCCGGTTGTCAGCAAGCGTCGGGGAACCGAGATCAGCAGCGCCGAGCGTTGCGATCTTGCCACCGGTAACCAGGTTGCTGCCAATCTGACCGTTGAAGATGTCAAAACGCCAGATACTGCCACCGGTATCGGCCGCATAGATCCGGTCGGACAGACCGTCGCGGTTCAGGTCGAGAACGTTGAGGTCGGCCGGAATCGAGTTGACCATCTCCGGCAGGTCCAAATCTGCATTCTGGTCGCCGGCGTGCCACAACAGAGCACCTGTGTCGGCATCGACCATGAAGATGCGGTTGCCAAAGACGTCCTGTGTGTAGCCCGGGTTGCCGTCCTGGGTCGTGTCATAGCCACCGGACAGGAACACGACGCGACGCACGGTGCCACCGATGTCGACTTTTGCTGGAATCGGTTTGCCCCAGGTGTGACCGGTTTCCGGCAGATCCGCCGAACCGATGGCCCACATGATTGCGGGTTGCTGGCGGTTCGTCACATCGAGACCAAAGTTCAAGAAACCACCGCGACGCATGCCGAAGTACAGGTAGACCTTGTCGTTGTCGGATGGGTCAACGACGCCGTCACCGTTCGTGTCGATCACATCGAATGCGATGTCGCCATCGAGGCCGTAGCCCTTAAAGATGGCGGGATCGTTTTCGAACGCCACGCGCAGATTGGCGAGCAGTTCCTGTGGAACGAACGCCCACAATTCCTGTCCCGTCGTGGCATCGATGGCGTGCAAGTACCCGTCATTCGTCGTCGAATAGACCGTCGTATCGTTGACGTCCGGAACAGCCGGTGTGCCACCGTATACGATCGCGGCCGGTTGGGCGTGCAACGGATCACCCTGATGGAAGCGCGCTTCGTTGATGTTGCCGTCACCATCGATGTCGTTGATATCGGCGCCACGTGCCCAGTCGAGCAAAGTGTCGCGGTTTGGATCAGTCGGCGCACCGATATTCAGGATCGTGTCGGTGATCGCCGCATTCGATTTGTCCAGGTTGTTGCTGGCGACCCAGATCGGTTGCGGTGTACCGGGATAACTGCCCAGATACGTATAGACGTTTCGCGTCAGCGGGTCGACCTGCTGGTTCGCCGCGCCACCGCGGTTCACGTCCGATCCATCCGCACCCGGTGCCCAGATGCTCTGTGCCGTGTCGAGGAAAAAGCCCGTGGCCGGGTCGACGACCGGGGTCGTTCCGTCCAGACCGACGATTTCACCCGCGACGAGCTTGTATTTCTTCAGGTTGCCTTCCCAATGCGGCACACCCTCCGGTTTGAACATCGATATGAACAGGTCGTTCAGGTTTTGCGTGCGGTTGAACGCGTTCACCCCGACTGTCGGTGCCGTAAATGATTGTGAGCTGTCGAGGATCTGCGTGATGATCTGACTCAGTGCCGCCAGCAGCGTCGCCGTATCGTTCGCGAGGAACTTCTCGCCGCCACCGCGGGTCGCCGTTTCGTCCAGCAGACCAAAGTTGATGTCGAAACCGACCGTATAGG
>JAZFZN010000350.1:0-3467 GCA_036475515.1 Gammaproteobacteria bacterium | reverse complement strand
GCGTAGCTTTCGCATCGAGTGTCGGCCCCGGTACATCCTTTGTTCCGAAGTGAACTGTGGCCTTTTCCAGTTCGACCGTTCGGTTTTTTACTTTGAAATGGCCCTGTGCACTGATACCCGTAACCTCGTGGGTAAAGTAGTCGGGAACTGAAACCGTTCCGGCGCTACTGGCGATTGCGAAGGAGAACCCTTCGAACTGATCGGGCAACCTGAGCAATCCGGACAGTTTGCCGTTCAAAGAAACATCGACGCCGCTCAGCACCTTCAGTGCGGGTGTCAACGCCGACATTCGCGACGGCTGGATACCGGAGAACGATGCTTCCAGTTCAATACCTCTGTCGGCGAGCCTGTAAGAAACATCGGCTTCAATTCCCTTCAGCGGTGTCGGCGAGGACAGCGCCACCTCGAGCTTCCCCTCGACGCGGCTCGACCGGTGATGCATTTCGAAATGGACTTTTGACGCTTCCCAGGTCCAACCCGTCACCCTGTCATCCGCCGTCAGTGCACCGTCGATGGCGACGTATGCAAGGTAGGAAACGGGTCTGGACGGATCCGGGTCCGCCTCCAACCGGTCGAATACATGGGTCAGGAGCGGCATCAGATCATCAGTCGTCGGGATCGCACGCAGCCCGGGTGTCATTTCACCAGGCACCGACTCGTCCGAAAACAACCGGATACCGTTTGCATCACGGATCAGATGAACATCGGCTTCGTCGATCTGGAACCCGGAGATCGCAACGCTACCGCGAAGCAAAGCCGGCACGCTGAGCGAAACATCGACCGTCGGAAAGGTCGCGACGACGGTCCGATCCCGGTTCAGAATCTGGATCTGACGAACCTGAAGAGCAATGTTGTTGTCCTTCCTGTCCCACTCGAGCACCACGTCCTCGAGCGTGATGCTGTTGCCGCCGGGCAAGTCCGCCAGGCTCTCGAGGCGGGAATCCAGGAAACTAACGTCAATCGGTCCTGCTGAAAGGCGTAGCAGCAATACCGCGACAACCAGAACTGCCAGACCGAAAAGGCCCGCCACCAACCACAACGTGGCTTTGGCTATGTTGCGGATCGAATAGGGCATCGATTGTTTCGAGTTTTTTTTGATCAGGCAGGCAGTCGCCCAGCCCGTAGTCAGCCGATCGAAATTCTACTATCTTTATCGGCCGGTGACTCGTTCAATCCGTGAGCAACTGGGTTCACGAACTGGTCATCTTCCCGCAAGAGGAACAACTAATGAGACGAACAAGAATGATCAGCAAGACACTGACTCTCGTGTTGGCCAGTGCCTCTGTCCTTTTTGGCACACCGGCATATGCCGGCGTCAACGTCGACTGGGACAACACGGTTGATTTTTCTCAGTTCAAGACCTTTATGATCGGAAAAACACCGACGGAATCGGATGAACTGATGACCAAACGGATCGTGGATGACGTGGTCTCCGCTTTGGAAAGCAGTGGCTTGTCTGACGGTGGTGCAGATGCAGACCTGACCGTCAATATCACTTCCGCGACGAAAGACGAGAAGCATGTTTCCGCTGTCACGACGGGATTCGGGCCACGCTGGGGTGGCTGGGGAAGATTTGGTGGAGTCGGTTTTGGCGGCTGGCGTGGAGCCAGCACGATGGTCAATGTCGACAACGTCGAATACGGAACCATCACGGTCGACCTGGTCGATACCTCCAATGGAAATCTCGTGTGGCGTGGTATTTCGAACGATACGGTCAGCAACAATCCAGACAAGACGACCAAGAAAATCGCCAAGGCGGTCAAAAAAATGTTCAAACATTTCCCGCCTGAATAATCCGAAGGTCGCAGCGCGGAGTTTGTTTACACGGCAGAAAAACAAAAGCCCGATCAGTTGATCGGGCTTTTTCTTCAAGCCGTCAGTAGATATTATCCGTCGTTCGGTTCTTCCTTGATATAGGACACCTGTCCGCCTTCGACGAAGACAATTTTCAGAAACTCTTCCGGGCCGAGATCATAGAGCCATCGGTTGCCTTCGATACGCGTAGGCTCACCACAGGCTTCGATCAGTTCGTAAGTCGACATGCCTTCCTCGACGATCTTAGTGCCGCACCTGAAGCCCGAGGCAGAAGCTGTCCCAGCCAGGAACAGCAACAACAGCGGCAACACCGCAACTCGTTTGTTCATCATGATTCTCCCGGTCTTTTAGACCGCACAATATACGACATTTAGAACGTCGAAGGACGGCTCCAAGGCTGGACAATTACCCTATTTCGCTCTGCTGCTATGATCCAACGCGGTGTATGGTGACCGTGTGGAGACAACAATGAAAAACCACATGAATGAATCGACCAACCGCCTGCAACGATTATTCTCCAGATCGCTCGATGAGGTCTCCATTGGCGCCTTCTCGACGAAGGCCCAAACCATGGATTCTGGCCTGCGTGGCGCTGCTGACTGTCTCCGGGTGCGCCACCAAACCACCGGCCGAGCACTATGCAGAGATGCAGCCGGCGAACCTCGATGACATCGTTGATGGCCGGGCGAGGTTTCGTGAGATCTTCTGTGCAGTTACCGACGAACGTGGTACCGACATGCCGGACTACCGGCCTTGTGACGAGGTCCTCGTGAAACTGGCTTCTGAAGGACCGCCTACCGGCGATCCCGTCCACCTCGGTGGCAGTGCCGCACCTCTGACGTTACTTGTAGTCCCAGGCCTCGGTTGGAACTGTTTCGATCACTACGTTGATCCGAAAGAGACGGCACAGACCCGCGTTGCCAGGAGTTGATGCGCAAAGCCGGACTACAGTAAGGGCAAGCAAACAGATGTCATTTTTCTCCGAACTGATGCGTCGCAACGTCTTCCGTGTGGCAGCGGTTTACATCATCGTCACCTGGCTGATCCTGCAGGTCGTCGACGTCGTCGCTCCGATGCTCCACCTCCCCGAATGGGTCAGTACTTTGGTACTGCTGCTGCTCGCAGTCGGGTTTCTGCCAGCTTTGATTCTTGCGTGGGCCTACGATCTGACGCCGGAAGGTCTGAAACTCGAAAAGAACATGGAACGTTCCGAATCCACTGCTTCTCGAACCAGACAGAAACTGAATCTCCTGATCATTTACGTACTGGCGCTGGCAGTCGTTTTCTTTGCTGTCGACAAATTCGTTTTAGTCGGAGAGGAGCAGTCAACGACGACGCTGGCAACTCCAGACAGCAGATCCGTCGCCGTCATTCCATTCTCTGACCTGAGCAGAGACGAATCCAACATGCCGTTCGTCGACGGTGTTCATGACGACCTGTTGACGCAGCTCTCGAGGATCGACTCGATACGAACCACCTCGCGTACATCAGTGATGCAGTATCGGGACACAGCCAAGACGATCCCGCAAATCGCGGAGGAACTTGGGGTCGCAACGATCCTGGAAGGCGGTGTACAGCGTGCGGGAAATCGCGTGCGTATAAATGTTCAGCTTATCGACGCGGCGACGGACAAGCATCTATGGGCGGATACC
>JAZFZN010000349.1:0-2817 GCA_036475515.1 Gammaproteobacteria bacterium | reverse complement strand
GAATTCCGGCGTTCCGGTTGATGCTCTGCGGTATTCGGACTTTATTAGCAGCCAGCGCTGGACCGAAGTCGACGAGGTACTCCGCGGGGTTTACCAAGAGGCCAGCGAAGCACTTGGCAGAGACTTTCCGTATCCCGAGAGTTAAGAGTAAACAGAGAAGGGGCCGGATACTTTTTTCCTGCAACGGCCGCTTATGGCCGTTCTCTGCCTGTTACAGCATGAATCTGCTTGCGGTATGAACGTCCGCTCTGTGTGGAAGCAGTCATTTAGTTACGATCCAATCGGACACTGTTTGTTTGATCAGATACCAACCATTACAACTAGCAGGCAACGGACTCCTAACGATATATCGCGATCACAAAGTTCGACGGGCTTTACTGGATTCTTTCGCGTGCTGTTTCGGGTGTTGTTTCGGGTGTTGTTTCGGGTACACACGATACCTTTTGTGACACAAAGCGGACACTGCCCACGGAATCCCGGTCGGGCGTGCTTTGACCGAATTGCAAACGACTCCGACGATGGGACCTTCGGAACGATCTTTCATGTCATCTCTCCGATACGCTCAGCGGTAACGACATAGCGCAGCGGACCACCGGGTGTTACTGCGCCGAACGGATAGCAGGTAACGAGTGTTATGGCTGACGCGTTTACGTCGATGCGCAACTTGTCGCTGTTGATGTCGGCAATCCGCACACCGGCGACCCGGTAGACGGCGGCGGTTCGGAACGCGGTCTCGACAAGAAACTTGTCTCCAAGTGCAAGTTCCTTCAGGAAGGTGAAATGTGTATCGCGATGACCGGCGATGACGCTGTTGCCGGTGTCGCCCGGCAAAGCGCTACCATCCAGATGAGCCGGTCCCCAGGCAAGGTTGCGGCCGGCCGCACCGGACAACACGATCAGATCGACTCCGTGGTCTGCAAACACGAGCCGCGCGATCGGCCAGGTGTCGGCCCAGGGCCACGGTTTTGTGGGCTGTCCATTACCCTGGGTGTCACTCCACGCGGCTGCCAGCAAGTGCTGTCCCAGCGCTGCCTTTGCGTGGATCCACAGCCCCTGAGATAGCTGCCACACTGCAATGCCTACCACGATCGCTACGATCAGGTTGCGTGGCGCCACGAGATCCGCTCCGACCCGGCCAGAACAAACGCGGCCAGCAACAACATGATGCCAAGCAGCAGATGCAAAGCAGCCGGTGTCGCTGTCGGTGGGAATCCGCCAAAGATCGCATTGAAGTCCGCACCGACCGGCAACATGTTTGGTACGGCTTCGGACTTCAACGGTGTCGACATCGAACGGGCTGGTGTCTTGTCGACCGCAACCAGGCTGGTGTAGCGGCTGACCAGGTGATGTTTCAGTGCGACGTCGACGACGGACGGACGTATCTCGTCCTCAGACGCCCCTTCGATTCGGCTGTCCATCAGGGTTTCGATTTTGCGACGCGCCCACAAACCAGCGACACCGGGATGTTGTGAGGCGGTGGCGTTCAGTCCACGCTTCCACACGAGTCCGGCGGCAACGCCGGATATCTCAGTTTCATCCAGCGAGTGACCCCTCTTCAGCTTCGCCGCGACCACCACGGGTTCGCCGGCATACAGATCCGGCACCCGTTGCGGCCAGGCTTCCGTCCCGCTTGGCCATGCGATTTCGATACCGGTCAATGCCGGTCGTTCGAGCTTCTCGAACAACGCGTACATCTTTGTCTCGACCTCATCAACCCTGCCGATGTGTGTGAATGTGCCGCGTCCGAACTGTGCTGCCTTGCGCATGAAGTGACTGTTCGGCGCGGAACCGATACCGACAGTGAACAAGCGTGTGTTACCCAATCGTTTGCGGATCAGACCAAACAGCTCCGCCTCGTTGCCAACGCTACCGTCGGTGATGAAGATCACTTGTTTCAGATAGCCGGGCTCGCCCGGTGTATCCAGCGCTCGGCTCAGCGCGGGCGCCATCTCCGTACCACCGTCTGCGGCCAGACCATCGACGTATGCACGTGCCGCAGCACGGTTGCCCAACGTGGCCGGCACTGGGGCATGAAACAAAGCGTGCGTAAACGAATTGAACTGGATGACGTTGAACCGGTCCTGGTCGTTCAAACGGGACAGCGCGAGATCCAGCGACGCTTTCGCCTGTACGATCGAAGCGCCAGCCATCGATCCGGAGGTATCGACGACAAAGATCAGTTCTCTGGGTTGCGCATGGCCGACTTCGGCACTTTTCGGCGGCACGAACATCACCAATACGTAGTGTTCGGCACCGAGCGTTTCGTTGAAGACAACGGCTTCCGGCGATTCTCCGACTACCGGTGACCAGCTCAGCTCGAAGTCGCGATCCATCGATACGTTGCTGTTGGCCAGCGACAACTCATAGCGCGTTCCGCTGCGCACGACACTGACCGCGTGATACCGACTCTCGATGCCAGCGAGCGCAAGACCCGCATCGACTGTAACGCGCAAGCTTACGGGATTCGTACGCGTACTCGCTGGATGAAGCACAGGCGGTGTGATACGTGATGCATCGGGGACCCGGGTTGTGTCGTAAGACCAGCTGTGCCCCTGCTGTGCCTCGGGATCCACGTTCATGACCGTGCCGGGGATGTATCGCGGCGTGATGGTCATCGGGAAACGCAGCGAGAACCTGCCGTTGTCGTAGGTCACCGTCTGCTGGTATTCGATCTCGACGGTGATCTGATCGCCCGGACCAATGTTCGCGACCGAAGTCGTGAACATATTCGGACGTTCTTGTTCGACAAGACTGGCGCGTCGTCCGGACTGCTTCGCCTGCTCGTATGTTTTTCTGGCCTCTTCGCGTTCCTTGATC
>JAZFZN010000348.1:0-3469 GCA_036475515.1 Gammaproteobacteria bacterium | reverse complement strand
GTTGCAAGGTTGATACCGAGCCAGAGCGTACGTCGTCTGAAACTCTTTACGACTGGCGCAAACATGTCCTCTTCTTCATCGAGACCGGCCATGCTCAACAAAGAGTGATCCGCAGCGTCGCGGATGACATCGACGACATCGTCGACCGTAATCCGGCCCAGCACGCGATTGCGGTTGTCGACAACCGCGGCGGTCAGCAGGTCGTGATCCTCGAATGTTTTTGCAACCTCGGTTTCAAAAGCATCTGCGGGGATGCTCGGTATTTCCGTGTCCATCAGTGCGGCGGCGATGGCTTCTGCTTCACCGGTCAACAGATCAGTGATGTACAAAAATCCGAGGTACTCGCCAAACCGGTTGACGACAAACAAACCGTTCGTACCTTCCGGGATATCGCCACGCAGGCGGAGATAACGCTGGATCACTTCGACCGTAACATCCGGGCGTACCTGGATCGTGTCGGGATCCATCAGACCACCTGCGGTGTCCTCCGGATAAGCCATCACGGTTTCGAGGCGTGCGCGATTCTGTTTGTCCATGGAACGCAGCAGTTGCTGCGTCACGGTTTCCGGCAGGTCACCAATAATGTCGGCCAGATCGTCAAGATCCATCGTGTCCGCCGCGGCGACGAGTTCCTCGTCACCGGTCTGTTCAATCAGACCGGCGCGAACTTCGTCGTTGACGTCGACCAGCACCTCGCCCTGATCATCGGCATCCACGAGCTTCCAAACGAGGGCACGTTCGGTGGGTGGCATCGATTCGAGCAGGTGTGCGACCTCCGCCGGGTGCAGCGATTGCATCATGCGGGCGACCGGGCGCAGCGCACCGCTATCCAGCGCAGTACGCAGGAATTGCAGACGCGTGGTGGTCTCGGTTACCGGCACGCTTGTCATCGTCCCCCCTTTTGGCGCGAGCAGTTTAACCCGAATGTCGTTTCGGATTGCAGCGTCGCGTCACAGGATGGTCAGGACAGTTCCGGGTGACGACAAAGCACCTGCGGATAACGCTCCCGAAAATAGTCGGCCAGTTTCTCGACAACGTAGACGGACCGATGGCGACCGCCCGTGCAGCCAATCGCGATGGTCAGATAGATTCTGTTCGTTTTCCGGACTTCTTCGATCCAGCGTTCTAGAAAACCGATGATGTCATCAATCATTTCCTGAACGACCGGGAAGCCTTCCATGTACTTGACGACGCTGGGGTCACGACCGTCCACGGCCTGCAATTCGGCTTCCCAGTACGGGTTTGGAAGGGAACGCACGTCGAAGACGAAGTCAGCGTTGTTCGGAACGCCATTTTTGAAACCGAATGATTCAAACAGAATCGAAAGGGCGTCTTGTTCTTTCCCGTGAACGCGAACCCGCATCTGCTCGCGCAGATCGTGCACACTGGTCCTGGTCGTATCGACGATCAGATCGGCGTGGCGAACGACGGGTTCCAGCAGTTGACGTTCTTTGCTGATCGCGTCAGCAAGACTCCGGCCATCTCCGCTCAGCGGATGGCGTCTGCGTGTTTCGCTGTACCGCTTGAGCAGCGTTTCTTCTTCGGCTTGAAGGAACACCAGCTGGCAACGTATGTCGTTGCTCCGAATCTGGTCGACGAACTCGGGAACCGCAGAGATGTCTTTGGTACCGCTGCGGGCATCGATCCCGACCGCCATCTGCTCGTATTCGTCCCTCGAAGTCGACAGCGTTTTCTCGATCAGTTGTGGCAGCAGAGCTACCGGAATGTTGTCGATGCAGAAATAGCCGAGATCCTCGAGCATCCGCAACGCGACGGTTTTTCCGGAGCCAGACAGACCGCTGACAATGACGAGACGCATTGTCGCTTCACCCGGTCGCAGCGGGGGCGCCGACGAGCGCTTCGTAGAGTTTCCGGCTGCGGCTGGCTCTCATCAGGGTTGCACGATAAGCAGGATCTGAAAAGGTTTTGCTCAACTCCTCGACGTTCCGGCCGCGTTCATCCTCATCCGTATCCTCCGGAACCAGCAAGCCGAACAACAACACGACCGGTTTTCCGTCTGGTGCGTCGAAGTCAACCGGTTCCGACAGTTTCATGAATGCGGCGACGCTGTGATCAACGCCGTTAGCGAGACAGTGGGGAATGGCAACACCATCTCCCAGACCCGTGCTACCCAGACGTTCGCGCTGGACGAGACATTCAAAAATCTCGTTTTGCCCCAGATTCGGTTCGCCAGCTCCTAGCAATTCGCTGAGAATCTCCAGCGCGTGTTTCTTACTCCGTGCTTCAACGTTGCACAACACGCGTCCTGGCTGAACGAGTTCGGTCAGGGAGGTGTCAGGCGGCTCCTTTTTGTGCGTCCCTTGCATGGTGGTCCTTCAGCTTCTCTTTATGTTTGACAATCTGACGATCGAGTTTGTCGACCAGTCCGTCGATCGCGGCGTACATGTCTTCCTCGATCGAATCCGCGAACAGGTTTCCGCGGGACACTTGCATCGTCGCTTCTGCCTTGTGCTCCAGTTTTTCGACCGTCAGGATTACGTGAACATCCGTTACATGGTCGAAATGCCGCTCCAGTCTTTGCAACTTGGAGTGCACATACTCGCGGAGCGAAGGCGTGATCGTAATGTGATGCCCGGTCAGACTGGATTGCATCTTGGCCTCCTTATTTGTTCTATCGAGCCGCAAGTTTCCGGCGCTCGTTCGACGACGGGATGGACATCGCTTCCCGGTATTTGGCCACGGTTCTGCGGGCCACCCGTATCCCGTCTTCCTCGAGGAGTTTAGAGATCTTGCTGTCGCTCAAAGGTTTTTTGGGCTGCTCCTGCGCGATCAATTTACGGATCATTGCCCGGATCGCGACGGAGGAGCATTCGCCGCCGTCAGTGGTGCCGACGTGGCTCGAGAAAAAGTAACGAAATTCGACTACGCCGCGTGGCGTATGCATGTATTTGTTCGTGGTAACACGGGAAATTGTCGACTCATGCATGTCGAGCGCTTCCGCGACATCGCGCAGCACCAGCGGTTGCATCGATTCATCCCCGTGCTGCAGGAAAGCGTGCTGTCTTTCGACGATCGCAGTAGCGACCTTCAGTAGAGTCTCATGGCGGATCTCCAGACTGCGAATCAGCCAGCGTGCTTCCTGCAACTGGGCGCGAAGAATCGAATGATCGGCGCCGCGACTCAGCAAACCTGCATAGTTCTGGTTGATCCGAAGCGACGGCGCAGTCCCCGGGTTGATCTCGACAAGCCAGCGGCCGTCGATCATCCGTACGAAGACATCCGGTACAACATAGTCAGACGTGCCCGGATTGATCGCGGAGCCCGGTCGGGGATGCATCGATCTGAGCAACGCGATGGCCTGCTCGAGTTCGTCTTCGGACGTCCGCAGTCGCCGCCGGAGTGAACTGATCTTGTTTTCCGCGATCAGTTCCAGATAGTCATCCGCGAGCATCAGCGCGAGATCCCGTCCCGGCGTGTCATCGTCGAGTTGCCTCAGCTGCAGTGCGAT
>JAZFZN010000347.1:0-4462 GCA_036475515.1 Gammaproteobacteria bacterium | reverse complement strand
TGTCGTCGTCGGTTTCCGACAACACGGTGTCGATCGCATCGAGGACACCCCGTACGGATCCACCGGCGTCGAGATCGATCCGCGGATACATCCTGTTGAAAAACACGTCTCCCATGTGCACGACCTTCGCATTGCGGAACAGTACGATCGTGTCCCCGTCGGTATGCGCCTGTGGTGTATGAAACGCATAGACTTCATCGCCATTGATATGGAACGTAACGGTTTCCGAGAAAGTCACGATCGGAAGCGCCTGGAACCCGAGCTCCGGCAGCTGATGCACCAAGCGTTTGCGCACGTTGTCCTGGGATACGACCACGACACCGGCCTTGCCGAGATTCTCGTTGCCACCCGTATGATCGCCGTGGTAGTGGGTGTTCAGAACGAATCTGATCGGACGATCCGAAATACCGGATACTGCGGCTTTGATCTTCTCCGTCAGCGGTGCGTACTGATCGTCGACCAGAAAAACGCCATCCGGTCCGACCGAGACTCCGATGTTCCCACCACGTCCACGAAGCAAATAGATCGTGTCGGCTATCTTGAAGACTTCGATCTCGACGTCTTCGAAGTCCCGGGCCTGAAGCTGGCAGGAAAACAACCCGACCGCTGCCAAACCCAATACTGCTTTTATTCTGATCATGCCTTGACTCCGCTGGTGTCAGTCTGAGATTTCTTCGAAACAGTTCTTGTCGCGGTTTTTGCGGACACGATCAACATCGAAAACACGGCCGTTCATCGCGACATAAACACCGTGGGGCATCGTCTGCACCGCGCCGATCGCAAGCCCGATATTGAACCAGGCGTCGGTGCTGCGAAAACGTGCCGGATTCAGCGCCCCGACCAGCACGATGGTCTTGTCCGCGATCCCCTTCAGAGCCTGCCCTGTGTCTACCATCGTGTCGGTACCGTGGGTCACGACGAGGTGCGATTCAGGCGACTCCTCAACAGCTCTTGCAATCAGACCGCGGTCTGAGTCCGACATCTCGAGGCTGTCTTTGCGCATCAGCGAGACGACTTCGTATTCGAATGCCACCTGGGCGTCTTCGAGGATGGCGCCGATCGTGGGCTCTCCGACCTCGAACTCACTCTTCGCGTCGAAGTAGACTTTGTCGATCGTCCCGCCGGTCGTGATGACGCGTATCCGCATATTGTTCCGTTGCCCCCAACCCGGCGTCCGCACCCTACAACTGCCGCGTCCCGAACACAATTCGGCGCAGTGCCCCCGTGCTATGATGCTTGCGATGAGAACGCTGCGTCGGTTTCTTTGTGTTCTGCTTGTTGCGCTGCCTTTTGGTGCATTGCTTTCGGCAGACGAGCCGGTACCGTATGCGGTCGTCATCGAAATCGACGACGCAATCGGACCTGCCACCAGTGATTATATTCTGCGTACGCTCGACGAAGCCGTCGATTCGGGCGCCACGCTGCTGATCATCACGATGGACACGCCCGGCGGGCTCGACACCGCAATGCGCGACATCATCAAGGGCATACTTGCATCCCCGATCCCGGTCGTGACCTATGTTTATCCTAGAGGTTCGCGTGCCGCCAGCGCCGGGACCTACATCCTGTATGCCAGTCATGTCGCCGCGATGGCCCCCGCGACGAATCTCGGCGCTGCGACACCGGTACCCATCGGTGGCCCACCACCCGGCATAAAGCCACCGAAAAGCGACGACGAATCCGAAGGCGATTCCGAAGACGAAAGCGATGACGCACCCTCGTCGACACCGGCCGATGCGATGGGACGCAAGGCAATCAACGACGCCGTGGCATACATCCGGGGACTCGCCGAACAACGCGGACGCAACGCCGACTGGGCCGAACGGGCCGTGCGCGAGGCGGTCAGCTTATCGGCGGAAAGTGCCCTACGGGAAAACGTGATCGACCTGATGGCGGACAATCTGCCGGACCTGATCAAACAACTCGACGGTCGTGAAGTCGAACTTGCGACGGGTACAGTCGTCATCGAAACGGACGGACTGTTGCTCGAGGAAAAAGAACCGGACTGGCGTACGAAACTGCTCGCCACGATCACAAACCCGACGATCGCGTACCTGTTGTTGCTGGTTGGCATCTATGGCTTGTTGTTCGAGGGCTACAATCCGGGCGCACTGGTTCCGGGTGTCGTTGGTGCGATCTGCATTCTGCTCGCACTGTTCGCCTTCCAGGTCCTACCGGTCAACTACGCCGGTCTCGCACTGATCATGCTCGGTGTCATTCTGATGATCGCCGAGGCGCTCGTGCCCAGTTTCGGCGCGCTCGGTTTCGGAGGGGTCCTGGCTTTCGTATTCGGGTCTATTATTCTGATGGACACCGATGTACCCGGTTACGACGTCGCGAGCGGACTGATCGGTGGAATCGCTTTCATTGGCGCGCTGCTCACACTTGGCATCATCGGTGTTGCGATGAGGGCGCGTGCAGCTCCGATTGTCAGCGGAGCAGAACAGCTGATTGGCAGCATCGGCGAGGCGCGCGCAGACTTCTCAGATCGCGGTACGGTATTCATCCACAGCGAGATCTGGGAAGCACAGACATCGGCTGCGGTACACCGTGGCGACCGCGTGCGTGTCGTGAGTATGGATGGCCTGCAACTGAAGGTCGAACCGGTTTCCGACAAGGAGAACTGATATGGGTCTGGGTCCGTTTACTCTATTCGTCGCGGTCGCGATTCTGGCGTTGATTTTCAGCGCGATCAAAATCCTGCGTGAGTATGAGCGCGGAGTTATTTTCCAGCTCGGCCGGTTCTACAAAGTGAAAGGTCCCGGTCTCATTCTGGTGATCCCGGTGATCCAGAAGATGGTCCGCGTCGACTTGCGTATGATCGTGATGGACGTACCGACACAGGACGTCATCTCAAAGGACAATGTATCGGTCAAAGTGAATGCGGTGGTCTATTTCCGTATCGTTGACCCTGAGAAAGCGATCATCCAGGTCGCCAACGCCTTTGAAGCGACGAGTCAGCTCGCACAAACCACGCTGCGCTCGGTCCTCGGACAACACGATCTCGACGAGATGCTGTCGGAACGCGACAAACTGAACGAGGACATCCAGCGGATCCTCGATAAACACACCGACGCCTGGGGCATCAAGGTCGCCAACGTCGAGATCAAACACGTCGACCTCGAACCGACGATGATCCGTGCGATCGCCGCGCAAGCCGAAGCCGAACGGGCGCGTCGTGCAAAAGTCATCCACGCCAAGGGCGAACAACAGGCCTCCGCGATGCTGGTCGAAGCCGCCACGACGCTTGCAAAACAACCAGAAGCAATCCAGTTGCGTTATCTGCAGGCGCTCACCGAAATCGCTGACGAGCAAAGTTCGACGATCGTGTTTCCGTTGCCGATCGATATTTTTAAACGCTGACGCCGAACGCGTTCAGCGCAAATCAGAGGGCAGTCGCGGCGACGCCAGCAATGCGCTGAATACTTCCCAGCGTTTTTCGGTGTCGTCGCCGGCGTTGCGCTCGACATAGTCCCGTACGAGGTCCTTGCCGACGTTGTAATTGATCACATAGGCGCGGTAGGTTTCGATGAAGTCGACCCTCTGGGCTGAGCGTTCTTCCGACCACAACTGGTATTTCACGAGCCAGTCAATCGCCTCAGCGCGATCCATCCGTCCGTCCAGATAGGCCCGCGCAGCTTCGTTCCCAGAGTAGCCGAGTCGGTCGATCAGCTCGTCGAGCCGGTAGTATTTCTCTGCTTCATCGGGATCGAGACCGGACATCGGGAACAATACGTCGCGCATGAATTCCAGTCGTTCTTCGCCAGGGAAAGCGATGTCGATGCCGTAGTTCGCGCTGCCTTCCGCAATCAGCGACTGCGGACTGAACAACGGGTAGACAGAAAACTCCACCCAACCGTGTTCCTGTACCAGATGCGACTCCAGCAATGCGTTGTAGGTATGGTGTCCCGGATAACCCTCATGACACCCGAGATCAATCGCGCGCTCGATGAAGATCGGCAGATCGGTGTTGATCTGTATCAGACTGTGAGCACCGCCCTGGTACCAGTTGTAACCACTCCAGGGTTTGTCAGTGACGTACTCGATCCTGAAGCTTTCGTCGTCGGGCAACCCGATGAACTCAAGGGTCCGCCGTCGGCATTCGTCCACCGCGGCCGCAAAAACGACCCTGAGCCGGTCAGCCGGAATCGCAAACCGCTGACGATACGCGTCCACGCGTTCCGCCAGCGGTTCGTCACCCGGAATCAGTCTGTCGATCTCCTCGAGGATGGCCTCGAAGTACTCCGGACCAAGGTGTGGTGCAGTCGCATCGTAGAGCGCGGCCGATTCGGCGTCGAAGGACAGGGACTCTCCACCGAGCTGGTCCACATAGACGCTCAGGGCTTCCAGTTGTTTCTGCAAATACCGGTGCCGCAACGACTCGAGACTGTCGCTGTCTATGGGGGCCTCGATTGCAGCGAGCTCATCCAGCAGCAAGCGGGCATCCGAACCGATTTGTTCG
>JAZFZN010000346.1:0-3210 GCA_036475515.1 Gammaproteobacteria bacterium | reverse complement strand
CGTCGTGTTCTATGGCGCTTTAATCATCGTGTTCAATCTCATTGTCGATCTGCTGTATGCATTCCTCGATCCGCGGGTGAAGCACTCATGAGTGGCACAGAACTGGCAAGACGACTGGACACGGTCGGGGAAATCCGTGGGCGCAGCCTTTGGGTCGATGCCCGCAATCGCCTGATGCGCAACAAAGCGGCCGTCACCAGCGCCGTCATTCTCGCAGTCATGACATTGCTCGTGATCTTTGGTCCGTTTCTGAGTCCGTATGCATACGACTTTGCCGACTGGGGGAAGATCTCGTCGCCCCCGAGTCTTTCAGATGGCCACCTGTTCGGCACCGACACGGTTGGTCGCGATTTGTTCGTTCGCACCCTGTATGGCGGTCGTATTTCGCTGCTCGTCGGTGTCGTATCGACCATCGTCTCCTTGTTGATCGGCATTACCTACGGCGCGACCGCCGGTTATTTCGGTGGTCGTGTCGACAACATCATGATGCGTGTTGTCGATATCCTGTACGCGATGCCATTCATGTTCTTCGTGATCTTGTTGATGGTGTTGTTCGGCCGCAACATCGTATTGATCTTTGTCGCGATCGGGGCAATTACCTGGCTGGATATGGCGCGTATCGTGCGTGGACAAACATTGAGTCTGAAACGGAAGGAGTTCATCGAAGCAGCCGAGGCCATCGGTGTTCCGACACGACGAATCATTTTCCGGCACGTCGTTCCAAACCTGCTCGGCATCGTGATGGTATACATCACATTGACGATCCCACATGTGATCCTCGTCGAGTCCTTTTTGAGTTTCCTGGGGCTGGGTGTTCAGGAACCGTTGACGTCCTGGGGCGCACTGGTCAACGAAGGTGCCCAGGAAATGGAAACCGCAACGTGGATGCTGATCTTTCCGGCATTGTTTCTCGCGGCCACTTTGTTCTCGTTCAATTTCATTGGGGATGGTCTGCGTGACGCGCTGGACCCGAAAGACCGTTGAGAAATACGAAAAGAAAACTTCTTGAAGTCGCACATCTTGACGTCGATTTCGATACGCCGGAAGGTATGGTGCCTGCCGTCGCGGGTATGAGTTTCGAACTGTCAAAAGGTGAAACCCTCGGAATCGTCGGTGAATCGGGGTCCGGCAAGAGCCAGACGGTGCTCGCGATTATGGGCTTGCTCGCCGCGAATGGCAGGGCGGCGGGTAGCGTGCGTTTCGCTGGGGGCGAGATCCTGAACCTGCCGGTGGGCCGGATGAACCGGATACGCGGCGAGAAGATCGCGATGATCTTTCAGGATCCGATGACGAGTCTGAATCCCTATCTGACCGTGGCCACACAGATGACGGAAGTGCTCGTCCGTCACAAGAACATGAGTATGCAGGACGCGCGCAAACGTTCGATTGAATTGCTCGACGCCGTCCACATCCCGGCTGCCAGAGAACGAATTGACATGTATCCGCATGAGTTCTCGGGTGGCATGCGTCAACGCGTGATGATTGCGATGGCTTTGTCGTGCTCGCCAAAACTTCTGATCGCAGACGAGCCGACAACCGCACTCGATGTGACCGTACAGGCGCAGATACTCAGCCTTCTTGGGGAAGTGCGTCGCGAGTTCGGTACGTCGATCATTCTGATTACGCATGATCTCGGTGTGATCGCCGGTGTTTGCGATCGTGTCATGGTGATGTATGCCGGACGTGTCATGGAATACGGTTCCGTTGACGACATCTTCTATCGTTCCGTACACCCCTACACGCGCGGGCTGTTGCGTTCGGTACCGCGGCTCGATATGACAGGGGCGGATCGTTTGCCGACGATTGATGGAAATCCGCCGAACCTGCTCGCATTGCCGAAAGGCTGTCCGTTTGTCACGCGTTGTCAGCGGAGGTTCGGACGGTGCGAATCGGAACTTCCGGAACTGCGTGAGATCGATCATGGCCGTGGTAAAGCCTGTCACCTGGAAACCATGCAATGAGCGACAGCTTGCTGAACGTCGACGGGTTAGAAGTGCATTTCGATGTGCGCCAGCCCGGCATTTTTGCCGGATCCAGGCCATTGAAAGCAGTCGACGGTGTCAGTTTTGTGCTCAACACCGGAGAGACACTTGGAATCGTCGGCGAGTCGGGTTGTGGCAAGTCGACACTCGCACGTGCAATTCTCCGTCTGGTACCAATGACCGCCGGCAAGGTCGTGTTGCTCGGTTCTGATCTGGCTGCGCTGAACAAGGACGAACTCAGACAGGCACGCCGCGATTTTCAGATCATCTTCCAGGACCCGCTCGCGTCACTGGATCCACGCATGACCGTCGGACAGATCATTTCGGAACCGTTGACGACCCATTTCGGCAAGTTGTCAAAAGACGAAGTCACAAGACGTGTCAAAGCGATGATGCAAAAGGTCGGCCTTCTACCGAACCAGATCAATCGCTATCCACACGAGTACTCTGGTGGCCAGTGCCAGCGCATCGGCATAGCACGTGCACTGGTTCTCGAGCCAAAGCTCGTTGTCTGCGACGAACCGGTCAGCGCACTCGACGTATCTATACAGGCGCAGATCATCAATCTGTTGAAAGACCTGCAAGACGAAATGGATTTGTCACTGATCTTCATCGCGCACGATCTGTCAGTCGTTCGCCATATCAGTGACAAGGTGCTGGTGATGTACATGGGCAGGGCTGTAGAAACAGCGAGTGGAGACACGCTCTATACGAATCCGAGACACCCTTATACCCGTGCACTGATTGCGGTAGTACCGATTCCCGACCCGGCCGAGGAACGCGCGAAAGACCGGACTCTTTTGCGGGGAGAGCTACCGTCGCCGATGAATCTGCCCTCCGGTTGCCGCTTTCGTACGCGTTGTCCCTATGCGATCGAACGTTGTGCTACCGAAGAGCCACAGCTACGCGATGTCGGTGCGAGCCGTGTCGCCTGTCATCGCGCCGAGGAGATCTGATCCCTGGGATATCGATCCCGGGGGTTCACTGATTCATCGGGATCCCGGGAATCGGCATCGGCATGCCGTTGATGGTTACCAGACCATGGCTGTAGGCAAACTCGATAACGTAGCGGCCGTCTTCGAGCTGGATGAAACCGGTGTCGACCATCGCTTGCAACTGGTCCGACGCGCCTTGTTCCATGGCCGACTGTTCAACGAACTCGACCGGCACCCTGGCAAAGCCGTCGCCTTCAACGCCCTCGAGCACCTGTGGTCCGAGCACGACGGGC
>JAZFZN010000345.1:0-4965 GCA_036475515.1 Gammaproteobacteria bacterium | reverse complement strand
CGAGATCAAGTATTTCAACATGGTCGGTGAAGCACTCGACGCGACGCCGGCTGAACTGGCGGGACTAGCTTCGGATGACAAGTAGAGGACTTAGTTTCCTCTCTACTTGTACCGTTCCCCGTGCTTGATGACGATATCAACGTCCTGCAGCAGATTGATATAGCGAAGTACATCGCCATTCACGGCGACGATGTCGGCGTACTTGCCTTCGGAAATCGTGCCGACTTCGTCATCAACACCCATCAACACTGACGGCCAGTAGGTTGCACCGCGGATCGCTTCCATCGGGGTAGCGCCCATCTCGCGCACCCAGATGTCGAGTTCGTTCCAGGTCGACTGACAGTGGAATTTCATCGGGATGCCGCTGTCGGTGCCGATCAACAACACGACGCCGGCGTCTTTGAGCTGGTTGAACTTGCGTTTCAGGGTTGGTTTGCGTGCCGGTGTGATCTGGAAATACGGCAGCTGGCCCGGATGCTGAATTGATTGTTTGATGTCTTCGATGATCTCCGGCGTCAAACCTTCGTGATAACAATCGGTATCGAGCTTTTCCGGGTTGTCGCGCACGTACTCGTAGTTAAAGAGCCCCTCGATCGTCGGTGTCCAGTACAAAGGCCCCAGGTTCATCTGCGCAGTGCGTTCTTTGATCAACTCCATCACGTCGGGTGGATATTCAGGCGCTGTTGCAAGACCCGTGTGCTCGAAGTTGTCGATACCGGCGATTAGGCCTCGACGGATCTCTTTCGGACGGTGTGAATGCGCAACGACGATCAGATCGTTCTCGTGTGCTGTGTCGACGACTGCCCGCAGTTCCTCCATCGTCATCTGGTCCTGGTCGATCAGCTTGATGACATCGACACCGGCATCGGCCAGTCGTTGAACCTTGTTGCGGGCATCGTTCGGACCGTCAACACCCCAACGGAACTGTTCGGTACCGGGATAAGGTTCTTTCTGAATGAACGGTCCGGAGACATACAACGTCGGACCGGGTATCTCACCATTGTTGATCGCATCGCGTACCGCGATGCTTTCTTCCAATGGCGCACCCAGATCACGGGCACTGGTGACACCAGCGAGCAACAACTGTTTGGCGGAGGCCGGCATGATCACGTCTTTGAATTGAGGCGGGTAAGTCTTATCCCAATGATCGTAATCCGCATGCCCGTTGATCATCAGGTGCACGTGGTTGTCCCAAAGACCCGGCAACACGCTCATCGCTTCGGTCGAGATCACCTCGGCACCATCCGGAACTTCCAGTGTGTCCACCGTACCGACTGCCTTGATGCGTTCGCCTTCGATGATGACCACGCTGTTGCGGACCGGCTCGCCGCCATAACCGTCGATCAAGGTGCCACCGACCAGGGCTTTGACCTCAGCAGCGTGGGCGGCAAAGGAAAGACCCAGTGTGATCAGGACAAGAACGAAGCGGGTCATTGGGGTGGCCTCTTGTTTGAGCCGGATCGGAGGATGATACGTTGGAGTGAGTCTAGTGGCGAACCGCCGTGACCGAGTTGTTCGACGAAAGTGAAAAACTCTGGCACCATCGCTCCATCCGCTGCCGCCAAAGGACTTTCATTGCGGGACGCAAACGGATCGGCGCATTTTTTTTCCCACTGGCAATATCGCGCGGTGCCAATGTCACTGCTCTCTTTTGTGCTGTGCGCCTGCCAGGCCTTGCACATGGAACGGCCTCATCCGTCGACCGATTTCCGCGACGAACCCCATCATTTGTCGGAACAAACACGCGCCGATCTGTACACCATCGCGATGACACCGATCGAAAGCACGCCGGTGTTGTATGCGGAAGGTCCCGACTACGGCAAACAAGGCGGTGAAGCCAAGGGAGGCGCAGCGGCCGGCGCCCAGGCTTCCGTGCAAATGGTTCTGGACGATCCGCGTACACTGATCGTATTGCCGCTGATTCTTCCCGTGATGGTTGCCACCGGGAGCGTCACCGGGGTCGTAGTCGCAAAACTGCGCAAAGAACGTAAAAAAGCCGTCGACAAGATGCTGGCCGAGAGCGAAGACCCGGTTCCCAACGTGGCACTCGCCGAAGAAATCTCGAGGCGTCTGACCAAAGCAACAGACTATGAAGTTCTTGTAGAACCAACGCCACGACCGGAAACCGGTGAAGAGTTGTTCGCGCTCGGTGCGGATTCCGAACTCAAGGTTGGAGTGAACGACGTAACGATTTACGTTCAGGGAGACGACGCGACCATAGGTGTTCAGGTACAGGCGATTCTGTACGCGCTGCCCCAACGCGAAATTATTTCTCAGGAAATCTACGCCTATGAACAAACTGAACCTGTGCGACGCTGGCGAGCAGATGAAGGATCCCTGTGGAAACGGTATCTGCAGGATGCAAAGTATCTGATCGCGCGTCAGATTGTCGACGATCTGTTTTTCCAGCTCGAACTGCGCCACGTATTACGACCCGTCGAAACGGCTACGATGGACGGCGCCATGGCCAGACCGGCGACACCTACTCTCTCTTGGGAGTTTGTTTTGCTTGGTCATGACGACCACCTCTCATCACCGGTCACAATTGACGAAGAACAAATCACTTTCGATGTTGAGATCTATTTCGATAATGGTCCGGTGGCGTATCGGCAAACCGGACTTACAACAACGTCTCACATGGTCGAAGAACGGCTCAAGGATTGCACCAAATACCGTTGGACCGTGCGGCCCAACTACGTGATCGAAGACAAGTACCGGGTTGGTGAATGGATGATCGAAAGGCCTTCTTTCCTGGAGATGGAATCCCCGGATCCGACACGCACGGATGGGCTACGCAACGTCAATGCGCCCGACGATTTGCATTCATTTCGAACGGTCTGCCCGGACGGTGCCGATGGTTGATGCGCGGTTCAGATCGGAAACATGCGTTGCGGCGATTTTTACGCTGTCGCTTGGCGGGTGTAGCAGCTACGTCAAAACCATGGACCACTACGACATGTCGATCGAGGATCTGCGTCGTTCCGCAAACATTTACGAAATCCCCGAACACGAAGCACGAGACCAGAACTATACGTCGCTCGGCGTTATTGAGGGTCTGGCCTGCGTCACTAATGTCAGCGCCACAGTGGCCGATCGGCGTTTGGCAGTGGACCAGCTCAGACTCAAGGCCGCGACCATGGGTGCCGATGCAATCACGCGGCCGATCTGTGAGGATAGCGAGAGCATAGACTGGGCAAACAACTGCTACGCCTCCACGATCTGCAAGAGTGCCGCGGTGCTCGAACCGGATAACTGAGCATTCGACCGCTCGCTGTTCGGCGACCAGCGATGTCAACTATCAGTAGTAATGTGCGCTCGGTCGCGCTACTTTCTTTGTTCGGCGACCGTCAGAACCCAAGAACCCGAGGACAACGAAGGCCTCTGAAGTGCGCTCCGTTTTTACCCGCTATCTCGCTGAACTGAAGCGCCGCAAGGTACCGCGGGTCGCGGCAGCGTATGCGATCGTCGCGTTTATCTTTCTGCAGGTGGCCGAGATCACCTTTGAACCCCTGCATTTCCCTGATTGGGCTTTGACGATCGCTGTCGTCGTTACCTTTGCCGGATTTCCCGTGGCATTGGTGCTGGCCTGGGTGTTTCAGATCACACCAGAGGGACTCAAGCACGAAGACGAACCGGAGACTTCGACGAAAAGGGCACCCGCCGAACCGTCTATCGCAGTGCTTTCCTTCGAGGACATGAGCCCGGATCAAGATCAGGCCTACCTGTGCGACGGCATCGCCGAGGAAATACTCAACCGCCTGACACAGCTCGACGGCCTGCACGTCGCTTCACGCACGTCTTCGTTCCTCTTTAAAGGACAGGCAACCGACATCGGGACGATAGCTTCGCAGTTGAAAGTCGCAACGGTGCTCGAAGGCAGCGTGCGAAAAGCAGAGAATCAACTGCGGATAACCACGCAGTTGATCAATGCGGAGAATGGTTTTCACATCTGGTCAAATAGTTACGACCGAAGTCTCGAAGACATTTTCGAAATTCAGGACGAGATCGCTTCTCACGTCGCTGAAGCTTTGAAGGTGACGTTTCACGGTGCTGCCAATGAAGATCCCGGTACCGAAAACGTTCGCGCGTATGAGTACTACTTGAAAGGCATTCACTACTTTCATCGCTGGGGATCCAGAAACGTCCGGTTTGCAATCGACATGTTTGAAAAAGCTGTCGAGACGGATCCAAATTATGCCCGCGCCTGGGCGGCACTCGGCAATTGTCACGCCATGATAGGCATGTACTGGGATGCCAGCGAAGAACACTTGAGGGAAGCTGAACGGGCCAGTGAAAAAGCACTGGAACTGGAGCCCGATCTTGCACAAGCACATGTGTCCCGCGGTCTTTCCTACGTGCTACGCAACAGACAGACCGACGCAGTTGAAGAGTTCGAAACCGCGATACGCCTCAACCCGGAACTGTTTTCCGCCTATTACTTTTACGGACGCGTCCGCTTCCAGGAAGGCCACCTCGAAGCCGCCGCGCAATTGTTCGAAAAAGCCGAGCAAGTTCGCCCGGATGATTTCCAGGCGACAATCCTGTTGCGCCAAGTCTATAAAAGCCTCGGGCGGGACGATGACGCTCGCGATGCGGCCCGACGTGGCATCGGAAAAGCCAGGCGCCATCTCGAACTCAACCCGGATGACACCCGTGCACTGAATCTCGGCCTCGGCGCACTGGCCGAGCTGGGCGAGAAAGAAGAACTCGCCGAGTGGGCTGAACGATCGCTGGCCATCGACGGCGAAAACCCCGACACGCTGTACAACGTCGCCTGTGGCTACTCGCTCATCGGTGAAACCGGCCGTGCGCTGGACGCGCTGGAGCAGGCTTGTCTCTGTGGCACGGCGATCGGCGAATGGGCGGAACACGACTCGGATCTGGCCTCATTGCACGACAACCCGCGGTTCAACACGATGCTGGACGAGTTAAAGAAGCAAAAGTAGACCACAAAACCTCATTCTT
>JAZFZN010000344.1:0-2372 GCA_036475515.1 Gammaproteobacteria bacterium | reverse complement strand
CCACGCATCGAACTGCTCAAAACTTACCCGTTCGTACGTCTGGCGACCCTGAAAAGTGGTTGTTTGCCACCACCGGATCTTCCGCACATCGCAATGTCGATCGGCGAACCGAGACACGAACCACCGTCCTTCGTAGTCGACGCGTTGACGGCAGCGGCGCACGATCTCGGCTCATACCCGACTGCATCGGGTTTGCCGGAACTGCGCAGGGCCATCGCACAATGGCTGCACCGACGTTATGGCCTCGGTACGGCGGGACCCGACCCGGAAACGATGATCCTGCCGGTCAACGGAACCCGGGAAGGTTTGTTTGCGTTCACACAGGCGGTCGTCGATAACACCACGGACGTGGTCGTGGCAATGCCGAACCCGTTCTATCAGATCTACGAAGGTGCGGCGCTGCTGGCCGGGGCGACCCCGTATTACATGAATACGGATCGCTCAAACGGTTTTCTGCCCGATTTCGACAGCGTCCCCGAATCGATCTGGAAGCGATGCCAGCTGTTATTCCTGTGCAGCCCGGGAAACCCGACGGGTGCGGTGGCCGACGCGACCTTTTTCGAACAGGTTCTGACACTCGCCGACCGCTACGACTTCATCGTCGCGTCGGACGAGTGCTATGCCGAAATCTATTCCGACGAACAACGACCGCCGGTCGGTCTGCTCGAAGTATGCAAACAATTGGGACGTGATGATTTCTCGCGTTGTGTTGTGTTCCACAGCCTCTCGAAACGTTCGAATGTTCCAGGACTGCGGTCGGGTTTCGTGGCGGGCGACGCGTCGCTGATGCGTGGCTTCCTCGATTACCGGATGTACCACGGCTGTGCGATGCCCGAACCGACCCAACACGCCAGCATCGCTGCCTGGAAGGACGACGCACACGTCGAGGAAAACCGAAGACTGTATCGTCAAAAATTCGACCGGGTACTCGAGATACTCACACCAGCCCTCGATGTAGAACGTCCGGAGGGTGCTTTCTATCTGTGGCCGCAAACACCGATCGACGATGAAGCGTTCGCAAAACAGCTGTATGCCACCGAAAACCTCACGACCTTGCCCGGACGTTATCTGGCCCGCGAAACGCCCGCTGGCACTCCGGGTGTAGGCCGACTACGGATCTCGCTGGTTGCGTCGGTCGATGAATGCACCGAAGCGGCGCGTCGAATCCGCCGATTTGTCGAATCCTTTTGAGTGACCGAAGAACCGACATGGATGAACTGCAGTCGATCATCAATGAACTCTGGGAACAACGCGAGCGGCTTGACCCGCAAAGGGCCACGACCCAGTCGCGTGACGCGGTACGACAGGTTCTGGACATGCTGGATCGCGGCGAAGCGCGTGTAGCAGAACCGGATGGCGACGGCTGGAGGGTCAATGAATGGCTGAAGAAAGCCGTTTTGCTGTCGTTCCGTCTCGAATCCAATGAAATAGTAGATGCCGGGTACACACGATTCTTCGACAAAGTGCCGTTGAAGTATGCCGATTATGATCAGAAGCGTTTTCAGGACGACGGGGCGCGTGTCGTACCGCCAGCGATTGTTCGCGCCGGTGCCTATGTCGCACGCGACGCGGTCCTGATGCCGTGCTACGTAAACATCGGCGCGTACATCGGCTCCGGAACGATGGTCGACACTTGGGCAACCGTTGGTTCCTGCGCACAGATCGGCAGCAACGTGCACCTGTCAGGCGGCGCAGGAATCGGTGGTGTACTCGAACCGTTGCAAGCCACACCAACGATCATCGAAGACGAGTGTTTCATCGGCGCCCGTTCGGAAATCGTCGAAGGCGTGGTCGTCGAACGAGGCGCCGTCATTTCGATGGGCGTGTTCATTGGCCAAAGCACACGCATCTACGATCGTGAACGCGACGAAGTTTCCTACGGACGCGTACCCGCCGGTGCGGTCGTGGTCTCGGGAACGCTGCCCGATTCCACGGGACGTTGCCAGCTCGATTGCGCCGTAGTCGTCAAGAAAGTGGATGACAAGACGCGTCGTCGCACAGGGCTTAATGCCTTGCTGCGTGCCGCGATCGACGCTTGATCCGTATTGGAAAGCAGCACAGGATTCGACTTCGCTGGACTTGATGCGACGCGATGCGTTCGCGACGTCCGGTATCGTACGCTGGTCCCGACAAGCCTGAACCCCGATGAGCGAAACACTGAAACTGACCGAAGCGCTGATCGAACGCCGATCGGTCACACCCGATGACGCCGGGTGTCAGGAATTGATTGCCGGACGTCTGTCCTCGGTCGGTTTTGCGGTCGAAGCGATGGCCTTCGGAGCCGTTTCCAATATCTGGGCCACCCACGGAAACGAGGGACCGCTGCTCTGTTTCGCCGGCCATACCGACGTGGTACCGGCCGGGCCGGTGTC
>JAZFZN010000343.1:0-2598 GCA_036475515.1 Gammaproteobacteria bacterium | reverse complement strand
CGCACTCTGGCTCTCATTGATTGCAAACAGATAAAGGTCGGCCGAATTAGGACCAGAGGTAAACGGCGTTGCAGAAATGAAGGTCGTCTTGTTGTAGGCACTGATGCCCCCTAGAACGCCGTTGATGTGGCCTTCGAGATCCGCCAGATCGCCAGCGTCAACTCCGTCTCGAAGCATGCATGCATTCGAAGAGATGAAGGCCGACCCCTGCGGTGGTCCTTCTTCAATGCCACTGCCTTGAAAAATCGCCCGCGCCACGGAGAGGTTGGATTCGCAAGATGCAACCGTTCCGAAGCGTGCGCCAACGCCGGCCAGTTCGGGTGCGGCGCCAAACGCTTCGCTTTCCGCCGCAAAGGCAGTCAGGTCTTCGTGCACTGAGAACCAGATGGTGTCTAGGTCAGGGCCACCCTTATACCGCGACCAGAGGTAACTGGGCGCAAGTGAGACACCGGCTTTGTCCGCCTGCTTGACCATGTAGTCACGCGCGGCCAACAGGTCGTCCATATCTTTCCCGTCATGGTAGCTGCAGGCGAAGGTCTCCAGCAGCACCGATGGCGGGGCCTCTGCCGCCTGTGTAGCTAAGCCTAAGAATGCCAACGCCAGCGCCATTAGGCACGCGAGCATCCTGATCGGTTTATTTGTTTTCACATTGATCTCCCGTCAAACGAAATTCACATTTAGGTATTTCGACGTGAAACCAGCAACACCCGCACGTGTGCATGCTTGTGTGTCTCGATTTCAGTCTCTCCCGGCGACCGAGTTTCAGCTAAACGACACCAAATGACCAGCCAGCGCGACACGGAACGTGCACACTGGTAGAGCAACACCTCCAAAGACCTGAAGGCATGCTCAACGCGTCACTGGGCATCGCAAAAACCAATGGCGATAATGTTCGCCGTAAAGAAGACACGTTGATAGCCACATGAATACAACAATTGAGCGTCGTTGCTGGTTTTGCCGCATGCAAACGTCTTTGCGATGGCTGGGTTTCCCGGTGTGCAAAATCTGCCGCGATCAGCTGTACGATTTTGTCTGGGTGAGCGCCGTGCAAACGCTCGTTTGGCTTCTAGGCGGCATCGACGGCTGGTTTTTCGTCCTCGACGAAATCCTGCTCTTCGTCGTTCTGGTGGTGATCAAGCATCGCCTACCGGCGCCTTGGGATCGCGATACGCCGGCGTCGTGAGCCGAAAAGACGTACCGGAATCCTGCCGGCACCCAAACGCGACGGGTGGCGTCGCAAATCAAATCCTCCGAACTTTTTTCGCGACCTTTCTAGGGGTTGGTGCATCTATATAGATAGTCACATGAAAAACTAGGAGCACCAGAATGAAAAAGTCCCTTTTTGCCACCCTTTTTGTCGTGGTGGCCGCCACCGCTTCGGCAGACGACTCTCAATACGTATTGTCCTACACAGAAGCTGACTTCGAATCGGTAGACAGCGTAAAGGCGCTGCATCGACGTATTCGATCACTCGCAACCAATCACTGCCCCACCTACGCTCGTTCGCGAGACCTTCGAGGCACGAGCGATTGTGTGAAGGACGTTGTGACCGATTTGATCGACTCCATTGATCATCCGGTGTTGTCGGCCTACCTAGAAGGCGCGGACGAGCTTCGCATCGCGCTCGATGGGGAAACGGTTGGGCGGAGTTCGGGCTAGCGTTAGGCAACGCCTGCCGGTCATACGACGTCGATCGTATCTCGGGTAGTCGTCTGCTCCTGCGGAGCAGGAGACGATTGCAACTCGCCGGCGAATTCGCGCAGTTGGTTCATCTCGGTCTGCAGGGCGCGTTGTAGAAGGTTGCTGTCCATGGCATGCAACACGAAACGCGCGCCCAACTCGATCGCCATGGTCGAGGTTTCGATGGTCTGCTGATGCACCATCACGGGCACGCCGGCGGCCTCGCAACGATTGATGATGTCTTTGATGACCTCGAGGTATTTCGGATTGGCATAGTCGTCCGGAATTCCGAGGGAGGTCGACAGGTCGTTGGGTCCGATGAATACTCCATCGATGTTCCCGACGTTCAGTATGGCGTCCAGGTTTTCGACGCCCGGTTGCGATTCGATTCCGATGATCACGAAGGTGTGCTTGTGTCGTCGCGCAAGGTAGGCGCGAGACGCCTCGCTCGGCAGCGCATCTTCACGAATGGCGCGCTTGAGGTATGCGCCTTTCAACGGGTGCCATTTCGCCGTCGCGACGACGGCCTCCACTTCTTCGACCGTCTCGCAGTAAGGCACTAGAATCCCGGCGCTGCCCGCATCCAGCGCCATCGCGACCCATTCCGATTTTGGGACCGGCACGCGTACGACGGGCGTGATGTCGATCTGCCGCAACATCGTGCACAACTGCTGAATTTCTGCCCGGTCGCGTGATCCGTGTTCGGTATCGATAATCGCATAGTCGAGCGTGCTGCCAGCCAGGGCGCTGGCGAAGCGTGTCGACGCCATCGCCGACAGCATGCAGCCGAATACCCGGCCACCGTCCTTGAGCGTTTGTTTGAGGGTTACGGGATCCAGTTTTTATTCTCCATCGTATTTCTGCGTCGCGGCCCTAGCCGCTTGCGTGGCGTAGCCGATTCTACGAACCAAGAATTTC
>JAZFZN010000342.1:0-4209 GCA_036475515.1 Gammaproteobacteria bacterium | reverse complement strand
GGCCGCGTCACAAGGCGCTCGCACGAGAGGACATAACGGTACTCGGCGTGCCGCTCGCGAAGATGTGCAACGAACGGTTCGAGGACGCACGTGCACGGATCCTGATGAAGAACGTGGCCTATGTCGGTGTCCTTGCCGCGTTGCTCGACATCGAGCTCGATGTCATCCGCGATCTGGTCCACGAAACCTTTTCGCGCAAGCCGAAAATGATCGATGCCAACCTGACGGCGATCGAACTCGGCCATGACTACGCGAGAACTCATTTCGACTGCCCGCTGCCGTTGCACGCCAAACGCATGAACGCGACCAACGGGCACATCGTGATCGACGGCAACACAGCAGCCGCGCTCGGTTGCCTGTATGCTGGCGCCTCGGTCGGCGCGTGGTATCCGATCACGCCGTCGACCTCGCTGATGGATGCGTTCAAAGAACTTTGCGACCGGTATCGACGGGATCCGAAGACCGGACAGAAGCAATACCTGATCGTTCAGGCCGAAGACGAGCTGGCCGCCATCGGTATCGTGCTCGGCGCCAGCTGGAGTGGCGCGCGTGCGTTTACACCGACTTCGGGGCCGGGTATTTCACTGATGAACGAGTTCCTAGGCTATGGCTACTATGCTGAGGTTCCGGCAGTCGTGTTTGACGTACAACGGGTCGGACCGTCCACCGGGATGCCGACCCGGACACAACAGGGCGATCTGCTCGCCTGTGCGTATGCATCACATGGCGATACCAAGCACGTCATGGTGTTCCCGGCTGACCCGGAGGAATGTTTCGAACTGACGGTCGCCGCATTCGATCTAGCCGACCGCTTGCAGACACCGGTGTTCGTCATGTCGGATCTCGACATCGGCATGAATGAATGGATGTGTCGTGAACTTCAGTGGGACGATGCCTATCGACCCGATCGCGGGAAGATTCTGGACAGCGAAGCGTTGGAGAAAATCGAGCGGTTCTATCGATACGATGACGTGGACGGCGATGGCATCTGCTATCGGTCGTTGCCGGGATCACACTCGAAAGGGGCGTTTTTTACACGCGGTTCAGGGCACGATAACCGTGGCGAGTACACCGAGGATCCCGAAGAATACCGGTTGGTGCTCGACCGGCTCAGCCGTAAGTCCGAAACAGCCGCAACCCTGGTCCCGAAACCCGTCGTCCGCAAAGCCGCCAGCGAGACACCGATTGGTGTCATCTCCATAGGCAGCTGCGACGGGGCGGTGCTCGAAGCGCTGGACTGCCTGGCAGCGGATGGATGGGAGCTCGACTACATCCGGGTCCGCGGTTTCCCGTTCGGTGAAGAGTTGGACGAGTTCATCGATGCCCATGAAACCCTGTTCGTCGTCGAACAGAATCGCGATGCGCAACTGAAAACGCTGATCGTCAACGAGACCGGTACACGTCCCGACAAGCTGCGTTCCGTACTGCACTATGATGGCTTACCGCTGGAATCGAGCACTGTTGCAGACGGTATCGCACGAGCGCTGGAGAGCAAGGGGGCGGCAGCATGAGCTTTATTTCCAAGCCACGTGTCGGTCACGCGCTCACTGAACGCAACGCGATCGGGTTGACGGTCCGCGATTACGAGGGCGGTATGTCAACCCTATGTGCGGGTTGTGGCCACGACTCGATCACGGCCGCAATCGTACGCGCGTTGTACGAGCTGGCCGTGCCACCACACGAGATTGCAAAGTTTTCCGGTATCGGTTGTTCTTCGAAGACGCCGGCCTACTTCGTACGCGGGGCCCATGGTTTCAACGGTGTACACGGACGGATGCCGTCGATCGCAACCGGTGCCAGTGCAGGCAACCGGCGGCTTTGCAACATCGGTGTATCCGGCGACGGGGATTCGCTGTCGATCGGGCTCGGCCAGTTTTCGCATGCCTTGCGTCGCAACCTCGATATGCTGTACCTGATCGAGAATAACGGCGTTTACGGACTGACCAAGGGACAGTTCTCTGCATCGGCCGACATCGGCAGCAAAGCAAAAAGGGGTGAGGTGAACGTACAGCCGCCGATCGATCCGGTGCTCATGGCGCTTTCGTTCGGTGGCACCTTCGTCGCACGGAGTTTTTCCGGGGACAAGGAACAACTCGTACCATTGGTCAAAGCCGGTCTGAAACACAGAGGTTTTGCGCTGATCGACGTGTTGTCTCCCTGTGTCACATTCAACGATCACGAAGACTCGACCAAGAGTTACGCCTACACGAGGCAGTACTACCATCCGGCAGTGCACGCGGATTTCATTCCACCCGCAGAAGAGATTCGGGCGGCTTATGACGAAGGCGAGGTGATGTCCGTCGAGTTGCACGACGGCAGCCATATTCTGTTGAAGAAAATCGATGCCGACTACGATCCAACCAACCGTGCCCAGGCGTTCGAATACCTGAGCCGACATGCGCGGGAGAAACTGGTCATTACCGGGCTGTTGTTCATCGACGAGGCCGGTGACGATATGCACGCGGTCAACCACACGGTTGAAGCGCCGTTACAGTCCCTCGGTCACCACGTACTTTGCCCGGGTTCCGAAACGCTCGCCGAAATCCAGAAGAAATACCGCTAACCCGCCAACACTCCGCCAACTGCTCCGCACGCGGAGGTGGTTGGTCTGCGGCCGTTAGTCCTTTGGTCTCTGAGTGGACGTCATGACTGGCGCCCGGTCGGATCAGCCGTTGAAACTCCGCGGCGTACCACGGCAGCAAGTGACGGAGATCGCTGTGTAGTACACGGTGGCTCTGGAGCCCAAAGGACTTACCGGCCACAGACCATCAACCTCACCGGTAACAACGAGCTCGCGGTAACGATTGAGATACCACCACACACCCCGAACGATGAGCAGCGGGTTTGGTGGGTGTGTTTTCTGCAACATGCAGCGCGAGCGCAACACGCCTGTTCCGCTGACGCCGACTGGCCACCCAAAAACGTGCGTAAGTTACTGATCTTTCCAGAAAAGCAGTTTTTGTAACGCAAATAAGCAATTTTGGCGATTCATTCGCAGCACCCAGTTGCAACTATACATCCGTCCTCGGAAAGAGACACGGGCGAACCGATTTCTGACAGGACCGGTTCGCGATTTTTCATAGTACTTGGGAGCGGAAATCAATGAACAAACGTAACTCGATTAACCAGGCGGTCCGTCTGGCGCTGATGACCGGTGTTGCGACGACGATGAGTGCGCCCGTCTGGTCGGCTGATGCCGATGCAGAAGGCGATGCCCGCGAACTTTCGAAGATCGAAGTGACGGGTTCTCGCATTAAGCGTACCGACATCGAAACGTCGCAACCGCTGTTGATCATTCAGCGTGAAGACATCGAACGCACAGGACTGGTCTCGGTTGGTGACCTTCTGCAGTCGCTTCCGATTGCCGGTTCGGCGTTGAACACGACGTTCAACAACGCCGGTGAAGGTAGTACAGAGGTCGACCTGCGGAACCTCGGCGCCAAGCGTGTTCTGGTTCTTGTGAACGGCCGCCGTTGGGTGGACGGAGCCGGTGGCGGTGGCACCTCCCTCACCGGAGTCGACCTGAACACCATTCCGGTTTCGATCATCGAACGCATCGAAATCCTGAAGGACGGTGCATCCGCCATCTATGGTTCTGACGCAGTTGCGGGTGTGGTGAACATCATCACGCGTCGTGACTTCGAAGGCCTGGGTGCCGGTGTACAGATCGGTGAGTACGACGATAGCGATGGTCGTGTCGAGTTTTACGACTTCTCCATCGGCACGTCGAGCGCCAAGACGTCCGTGTACATGAACGTCTCCTACCGCCAGCAGGAGGCGGTGTTTGCCGGTGATCGTGCGATCTCATCCGAACCGAACTTCGGTGTCGGTGCCGCCGTGACCGGTTCGTCCGGTACACCGCGTGGTCGCTGGATCTTTATCGATCCGAACACCGGTACGCAGAGTATTACGCTGCGTCCGAGCGTCGCCGATCTTCAGTCACCGAACCTGTTCAATGCCGGTGGCCCGATGTTGCCTGCGGGTCCGTTCGGCAGCAATGGTCCGCCGACCTATACCGGTGGTACGGGTGCTGACTTCATCGCGTGGAACAACAACCAGCGCTTCAACTTTGCGCCGGACAACTACGTGGTCACACCGCTGGAGGTCACCAACGTCTATGCACAGGCGGCGCACGACATCACCGACAACCTGACGTTCAGTGCAGAGGTCCTGTACAACAACCGCAAGTCGGACCAATTGCTGGCTCCG
>JAZFZN010000341.1:0-5256 GCA_036475515.1 Gammaproteobacteria bacterium | reverse complement strand
CGACAGAATAACCGTCTCGATGAACGAACCACCGGAGACCTCAAGATGATGAGTCGAATTATTATCCTGGGACTGTTGATCGCGTTGGGTTCCGACGTTGCCGCCTACCCGATGGATGGATACCCGTACACCAGCATCGAGCGGCTGGAGTACGTGAAACGTGTCTACGATCACGAGATCCCCGGTCGCCCGGTTCCCGAAGGGGCCGCGCTGCCGATGCAGGCAGTTCAGCCACGGCTGCTGGACGAACCGAAGCAACCGTTCGATTTCACGTCCGACCCGGCCGTCGCACGCAAGATCGCAGCAGCACTCGGGAACGAGGCCCCTGAGTATGGTGTTGTTTTGCTTGATATTTCAGACCCGACGCGTCCGATTTATGCCGAACACAACGGTGGCGTGCGGCGCAACATCGGCAGTGTTGGCAAACTATTTGTCGGGATTGCCTGGTACCAGACGCTCGCAGATCTGTATCCGGATCCGGCCGACCGCGAACGCTTGTTGCACGATACCGTCATTACGGCCGATGAAATCATCCGCAGCGACCATCACAAAGTGATGTTCTTCGAGCCGGATACCAATCAACGCCAGTACCGGACGATCGAGGTCGGCGATCAGGGAACGCTTTGGGAGTGGATGGACTGGATGCTGTCGGCGAGCAACAACTCCGCGGCTGCAACCATGCAGGAACAGGTCATGTTGCTCAAACACTTCGGCCACAACTACCCGCCGACACCCGAACAGAAAGCCGAGTTTTTCAACGAACCACGCGGCGAACTAGCCGAACTCTATTTGTCGACGCTGGAAGACGCGACGGTTCGCAATGGTCTGGATCCGGAGTTGTCCCGGCAGGGCAGTTTTTTTACCCGCGCCGGGAAGAACAAAGTGCCGACCGGAACCAGCAGCTACGGCAACCCCAAGGAGCTGGTGAAGTTCCTGTATTTGCTGGAGCAGGGCGAGATCGTCGATGAGTGGTCAAGCCGCGACTTCAAACGGATGCTGTATATGACCCAGCGTCGTATCCGCTATGCGTCACACCCCGTACTCGTGCCGTATGCGGTCTATTTCAAATCCGGCTCGCTGTACCGTTGCAAGGAAGAAGAAGGATTCACCTGTGGCCAGTACATGGGCAACGAGCTCAATCTTCTTGCTTCGGTGGCAACCATCGAAGGCCCGGTTCCGGGTCGGGATTTTCACTATCTCGTCGCTGTCAGTTCGAACGTATTGCGTGTGAACTCCGCAGTCGCACATCAGACGCTGGCACTGCGTATCCATCGGATGCTCGAGCAGTTGCATGCAGAACGCGATGCAGAAGTGCTGACCAGCGAGGTGAACTGATCTAGCTTCGCCCGGAGTCTGGCCCGTGGATCAGGGCGTCGAGTTTGACGATCAGCAGCGTCAACCAGGTATCGCCGAGCGGATGGCGTACCAGGGCGACGGCGATGTAACGCCGACCGTCCCGTTCGACAATGGCGCTGTCCGCGTGCCAGTCTTTCCATGTCCCTGATTTTCTGAAGATTTCTGAGCCTGGATGTTTTTGTTCGAGACCCTTGACGAATTTGTGGTGGATCGCCGGGTCGGACAGGATTTCCTTTATCGTTGCACAGGCGTTCGGCGACACCAGACGACCGGTTTCGAGGAGATAGTAAAAACGTGCGACCTGGTACACGGTCGCGCTGTGGGAGAGATTGTTGATTGGATCGCGTTTCCACGCTCCCGAACGTGCGTAAGCCTTGCCGACCCATAGACCGCCACCCGTATCGGTGTCGTAGAATTCGTAGCGTTTGGATTCCAGCAGATCCGCCAGATATTCAAAACCGATTCTGTTGAGCAATTCGGTCGCAGCCGTGTTCGAAGAGTTGCGGATCATGTCGTTGGCGAGTTCGAGTGTTTCTTCGTCGAGTTCGAGTTCGCCGTCTTCGGCTTTCTGAAAAACCGCGAGCAGAATCGCGATCTTTGGCAGACTCGCCGCATAGATCGCGTCATTTGGATTGACCGCCGCGTATCTTGGTTTCTCAGGATCTGTAATATCGACCAAAGCGACGGCAAGGCGGTCCGTCAGCACCGCAGACTCGAAACCGAGATTCCTTATCTCGTGTTCGAGTCCCGATTGCAGTGCCGGATCCCGAAACTCCGACAGGGTTGGCCAGGCCGTTTCCTGTGCGAAACTCGTGCTGACAAGGAACAGAGTTGTACAAAGGATCAAAGCATGACGTAGTTTGAGTGATCGGGTTTCGCGCATCTTGCGTCTCTAGAGCCCGCGCGGTAAGACGGGTTTGCTGGAGTATACCCAGGTCAACGGGAGTTTACCGTGACCGACCGATTCTTTTTCTTTGTTTTTGTTGGATTTCTTTTCGGAGGACCGGCACACGCCGCAAGCTCATCTCCGGTCGGTTCGACGTTCTACGTGTATTACGGTGTCGTTGAAGACGTCCAGACCACCACGATCACAGACGACAGCAGCGCCGCGCCGGGGACGGCTACCGGTGCGGTACTCGGCGGGCTCGCCGGGGCAGCAGCCAGCGACGATCACAGCACCGGTAGCGCCGTTGCTGGTGCGGTGCTCGGTGGGCTGATAGCCCGCGTGTCACACCGCAAAAGAAGCAGCGCTGAACGCAACTACTGAAACCCAAATAGATCTCGCGCTCAAGAAAGTGCGGGCGTTCTGCGAAACCTGAGGCGGAGCTGTCTTCCTTACGCCGGTTCGAAGCGTTCGTCGGCCGCGATCACGATATCGAATTTCGCGATCAACTCGGCTGATTCGTCCGGATTCGGTTCGAACTCGATCGTAATGCTGTGGCGTAGTCCTTCCGGGATGCGTCGATACAAGCCATCGCGTTCGTTGGTCGGTTCACCGGCGACATACATCTGTGTCGTCAGGGCTTCGAAGTCCGGACCCTTGATCTTGAAATGAATGTGCGGTGTGCGTCCCGGATATAGGACGGGTTTGATCGTGCGAAACCGGTATGCACCCCGGTCGTCGGTGGTCGTGGCGCCGAAACCCTGGAAGTTCTGGTCCATGGCCACATCGCGAGGGTCATCGCGGTGGTGATAGCGGCCATTTGCGTCGCACTGCCAGATTTCGACACGGGCGTTTCGGACCGGACGACCGTGTTCATCAAGAATCTGTCCGACGACGTTCGACCACGTACCGCCGGCTCGGCCTGATGCTCCGTCGACGACGACCAGGTCGTTGTCTGAATCGAGCGGCAATCGGAGCGGATAGAACGGGCCTTCCGTCTGTCTCGGGGTTAGTAATTGCGCGGCCGGCAGCGTGCCTGGCAGGCTCACCAGACCGGTCGCAACAGCCAGTTCAAGTACCTCACGGCGTGTATAAAGGCGCGACATCGTGTTTCTCCGCCTACGGTGTCACGAGTATAGACCCTGTCCAGGGGGCTGCCGGCGCGCATGTCGACTAGACTTCGGGTGCCAAGCGTATTTGGTGTAGCATCTGCGGGTCTGTGAACGAAGTACCTACAACAAAAATCTCACAACAGGAAGCAATCGAACGGGTTCTCGAAGTAACCCGCATGCTTGCAGCGCCGTTCGATCTCGACGCCATGCTCGGCGCGATCATAGACGCTGCCGAACGCGTGCTTGACGCCGATGCTGCTCGCCTGTGGATGTACGACCCGGAGCGCGATGACCTGGTGTTGCAACTGGCGGGACCCAGCAACGTGATTCGTTTGCCGGCCGGTCACGGCCTGGTTGGTGGATGCGCACGTACACGCAAAGCGGTCAACATCCACGACTGTTACGCTGACCCGCGTTTTCAGCGTATTGCCGACAAGAAACTCGGATACCGCACTCGCAACATGCTCGCTGTACCGATGATCGGCTATCAGAGTTCTCTGGTCGGTGTGTTGCAGGTACTGAATCGGCACGAAGGCAGTTTCGACGAAAGCGACGAACGCATCGGGGCCACGCTGGCGGCCCAGGGTGCCGTTGCCGTGCAACGGGTCCAGATGGTCGAGCAACTCGTCGCGTCGGAAAAGCTCGATAAGGAAGTCACCGTGGCACGGGAGATCCAGATGGGCACTTTGCCCAAGGTCATGCCGTCAACACCGGGCTATGACATCTATGGATTGTTTCGACCGACCGAGCAAACCGGTGGTGACACATTCGATTTTGTACCGATAACCGACGATCGCTTGTTGCTGCTGATGGGTGACGCAACCGGTCACGGTTTTGGTCCCGCGCTCAGTGCGACCCAGGTGCGATCCATGTTGCGCGTCGCGGTGCGTATGGGTGCCAGTCTCGACACAGCGTTTTTTCACCTGAACAACCAGCTTTGTGAAGACCTTCCGGAAGATCGCTTCGTTACTGCGTTCCTTGGAGAACTGGACGCAAAACAGCACACCGTACAGTTTTATTCGGCGGGGCAGGGACCGATCTTACATTTCCACGCGGCGAACGGCGAGTTCGCCTGGTACGAACCCACAACTTACCCGCTGGGTATCCAGGTGCATCGCGGTATGAAAGAGTCGCAGTCATTGCAACTCGAACCAGGCGACGTACTCGGACTGATCTCCGACGGTATTTACGAATACGTCAATGCCTCGCGTGACCACTTTGGTGAAAAGCGTGTCGCCGCGGTCGTGCGCGAACACCACAATAAACCCATGTCGGAACTGTCGACGATACTACTCGAGGCTGCCAGGGGTTTCGGTGGCGCCGAACCACAGGCCGACGATGTGACGATTGTCTTCCTGCGGCGGCTGCCGGGCTGACAGACCGCGGTGCGGCAGGGCCACGACTCGCGGTCTGCGTCATACAGCGTGATGCCGATTTAGTCTGGTTCTAATCCGTCAAGTCCCGGTTGACGGCGTCTTTTGCCTGGAATCGCGGCGTTCCAACGTGTAAAACTACGGTTTCGGCGGCTCCGCCGTCGAAGCGGCGCCGGAGCATGAAGAAGAAATTCGACAGAAGTCTCGACTCTCTGCAGCAGATTTTCGAGTTCACCGAACGTTTCTTCACACGTGAGGGAATCGACGCGTCTGTGCGGTTTCCGGTCGACCTGGCTGTCGAGGAGCTGTTCACGAACATGGTCAAGTACAACGCCGACGCGCAGGATGAGATTCAGATCAGTCTCGACCGAAAGGACGACAGTGTGATCGTCAGTCTGATCGATTTCGATTCCGAACCCTTCGACGTTTCAAGACCGTACCCGGTCGACGTCGAAGCGCCGCTCGATGAACGAAAACCAGGGCGTCTGGGTCTGTACCTGGTCCACCGCATGGTCGACAAGGTCGACTATGA
>JAZFZN010000340.1:0-6462 GCA_036475515.1 Gammaproteobacteria bacterium | reverse complement strand
AGTGCTCAGCTTTGACGCCCCGTTCGAGTACCGCTGATGGGCAAGGCAAACAACCCGTTGCTCGAACGTTTGTTCACATGGTTGCAGTACTCCCTGCCACAACACACTTTGTCACGACTGATGTTGCATGCAACACGCATCGAGCACGAAGGGTTCAAGAACCTCGGAATCCGGCAATTCCTGAAGTACTACAACGTGGATCTCGAAGAGGCACAGCTATCCGATCCGTATGCCTACCCGAGCTTCAACGCATTCTTCACACGCCCCCTTCGCGACGGGGCCCGACGGATCGCAAGCGAACGCGGTGCGGTCGTGTGCCCGGCCGACGGAACGATCTCCGAAGCCGGTACCATTGCCGGCAAGCGGTTGTTGCAGGCGAAAGGAATCAGTTATTCACTGAAATCGTTGATGGCCGGTGATCGTGGACTCAGTGCGCGCTTCACAAATGGCGAATTCATAACGATCTATCTGGCCCCGCACAACTACCACAGGGTTCATATGCCATACGAAGGAACATTGCGCAGCATGGTGTATCTGCCCGGCCGCTTGTACAGCGTCAACGCAGGGACGACGCGCAATCTTCGCGGGATCTTCGTACGCAACGAACGGGTAATCTGTCTGTTTGAGACAAAACTGGGTCCGATGGCCGTCATTCTTGTCGGCGCCCTCTTTGTCGGCAGCATCGATACCGTGTGCGCGGGCACAGTGGCTCCGGGAAAACCACGCAAACCGCAACGCTGGGTTTACCCGACGGATGGCGAAGGCTGTATTCAACTCGCGCGTGGCGCGGAACTCGGACGGTTCAATATAGGCTCGACCGTCATCGTGCTGTTTGCCGAAAACCGTGTTCGCTGGGAAGGACTGGAAACCGGTGCGACGGTGCGGGTCGCGCAGCGCATCGGAACGCGTCTCGAATCTGTTCCTCAGCCCCCCGCAACCGAACGGACGTAAACCGCGGCAATACGTTCGAGGCCACCCTGGTCCACTTCGTCGAAACGGTCCGGTAACGGGCTGTCGAGATCCAGAACACCGATCAAGGTATCGCCATCGAGCAACGGCACGACCAGTTCGGAACGCGAAACCGGATCACAGGCGATGTGTCCCTCGAATTCATGGACGTCCGCGACCCGCACTGATTCGCGCCGTTCAGCCGCCGTGCCGCAAACGCCTTTGCCGATTGGAATCCGCACACAGGCCGGACGACCCTGAAAGGGACCGACGACCAGTTCACCGTCTTTCAGGTAGTACACACCAACCCAGTTGACGTCGGCGAGCACCTCGAACAGAACGGCGGTCAGATTGGCCGCGTTGGCCACACGGTCTGTTTCGCCGGCCAGCAGGCCGCCGGCTTGTTGTTCGAGTTCTTTGAAGAAGGTCTGCTTGTCCATGGAGTGATCTTATGCGCGTGAGATCGGGAAATGGAGTACGTCGTTCAGTGATTGCCCTTGCAACGACAACATTAACACTCGATCGAGTCCGAACGCGACACCGGCAGAAGCGGGCAGACCAGCGGACAAAGCGTCGATCAACAGAGCGTCCACTGGTGGTGTCCGACGGCCGAGTCTGCGACGTCTTTCCAAGTCGGTTTCAAAACGGCTGGCCTGCTCCGACGCATCGGTCAGTTCATCGAAACCGTTCGCCAGTTCGACGCCCGAAAACCAGGTTTCAAAACGGCGCGCGAGGGGTGTCGGGTCATCTGTGATCCGGGCGAGTGCGGCCTGGTCGGGTGGATAATCGTATACCGACGAGAGGCGTCCGTTACCGAGACAGGGTGCGACGATGGCCGACATGACAAGGTCCACGAATAGCGAACGCGCTTCTGTCTCCGGCAAACCGTCATACCCCGGTACATGGACACCGTGATCGCGCAAGCATTCGACGAGTTCCGACGGCCGTGAATCGACCGCCACGCCGGCGTGGGTCGAGAGCGCTTCGGCGTAGCTGAGCCGTTCGGGTTCCTGCAATACGACTGGTTTCAACAGGAGTGCCAACAGTTCTTCGACCTCGGACAACAATGCCTGGTCGTCGAAGCCGACCCGGTACCACTCGAGCATCGTGAATTCCGGATTGTGCAGCCGGCCCTCCTCGCCTGCGCGAAACGCCTTGCATATCTGATAGATGTCACCGAAACCGGCCGCAAGCAATCGCTTCATCGCGTGCTCGGGGGAGGTATGCAGATACAAACCGTCGCTGGTCGCTACTGGTTCGAGATGCGCGTCGGTGCTTGCAGAGCGCGACAGGATCGGCGTTTCGACTTCGAGCACCTGGCGTTCGGCAAAGAACTGCCGAATGGCAGCGAGCATGCGTGCTCGTGCAATGGCCGCAGCCCGGCCCGCGAGCGGTTTCCAGCGCTCGTCGATCGTAGCTGCGTCAGTCCTTGACACGCGAGACGTACCCGCCCGTGCGTGTGTCGATTCGAATGACCTCGCCGTTCTCGATAAACAATGGCACGCGCACAACCGCGCCGGATTCAAGCGTGGCGGGTTTGACGCCGCCTTGTGCCGTATCGCCACGGACACCAGGGTCCGTCTCAACGATCGTCAGTTCGACAAACTTTGGCGGCGTAATGGTCAATGGCGCATCATTCCAAAGGGTAACGCTGCAAATGTCCTGCTCTTTCAGCCACTGCGCGGCGTCGCCAACCGCAGTCTGGTCGGCGGCGTATTGAGCGAATGTATCCGCGACCATAAAATGCCAGAAGTCACTGTCGGAATAGAGATACTGCATTTCTTTTTCGACGACATCCGCGGCTTCTACGGATTCTCCGGACTTGAATGTCTTGTCGACGACCCGACCGGTTTTCAGGTTGCGGATTTTGACACGATTGAACGCCTGCCCTTTGCCCGGTTTGACGAACTCGTTCTCAATGATCACACAAGGGTCGTTGTCGATCATAATCCTCAAACCTGGACGAAATTCATTGGTGTTGTAACTTGCCATGTCTGAACTGAATGCCGCTGCGCCGGCTGAAAAGAGCGCAATGATAACGCCATCGGCAAACCCGCGTCAGCCGCTGTGGCAAAGCGAAATGCGCGCCGCGATCAGCGACCCGGAAGAGCTGTGTGATCTGCTCGGAATCGATGTTTCTGAACGCCCGGAGCTCCTACACGGTCAGAAACCGTTCGGCTTGAGGGTCCCGCGCGGATATGTGGATCGCATGCGTCGTCACGATCCGGCCGATCCGCTGTTGTTGCAAGTGTTACCACAAGCGGCTGAGCTCGTGGACCCACCCGGCTTCGTCGCCGATCCGGTCGGCGATCTCGACGCCATACACGGCAGCGGCGTGCTGAAGAAATATGATTCCCGGGTGTTGTTGATAACAACTGGGGCCTGTGCCATTCATTGCCGCTATTGTTTCCGCCGGCATTTCCCGTACGGCGAGGAACACGCCGGACAGGCACGTTGGACACGGGCACTCGAAACACTATACGACCTGGCGGATGTCTCCGAAGTCATCCTCAGTGGAGGCGACCCTTTGTCTCTGTCCGATGACAAGCTTGCCGAACTCGTTTCCGGTATCGAAAGACACCCTAGGGTTCACACACTGCGTGTTCATACCCGGCAACCCGTCGTGTTGCCTTCACGTGTGGACGAACAGTTGTGTGCATGGCTTGACGACACCCGTCTGTCAAAAGTCATTGTGATCCATGCCAACCACGCGAATGAACTCGACGAGAACGTGGAAACCGCCCTCAGGCGTTTGGCCAAAACCGGCGCTTTGTTGCTGAATCAATCGGTACTGTTGAAAGCCGTCAACGATTCGGTCAAAGCGCTCGTCGAACTCTCCCAACGACTCTTCGAGTGTGGCGTGCTCCCATACTACCTGCACCAGCTCGACCCTGTCGCCGGAGCTGCGCATTTCGAAGTTCCGGATGCTGAAGCATTGATGCTGCATGAAGCGCTGCGTGCATCCCTGCCCGGGTATCTCGTGCCCCGCCTCGTCCGTGAGGTCGCCGGGGCACCGTCAAAACGGCCGCTGAGGTGACTCGCACGACAGCACCGGCCTGGTTCGAGACCACGATTTCGGTCACATTTCCGTGCATCGGCCCCGTGATAAGATCGTCCGCTCACACCGTACCCGCTGCTTGCGGGACGCTCACACAGGGGAAGCTCGGGAGGTTGCCTTGACGGACCAGAGCGCGGTCCCGGTCATTGTCATTTCACAATCGGAAGACCGGACCGAGGCGATCAACCGCCATTTGCGCAATGCCGGTTTCGCGGCTCGCTGCACAAGGGTTCTCGATGCAGGTGACCTGCACGAGTTATTGCCGACAGCGGACGCACATCTGATTGTCGTGTACGTCGACGAGCCGAAGGCGGTACTCGCGACGGCCTGTCGTGCGCGTGGCGAATATGCGCCCGGCGTACCCGTCATCGCGATCGACACGAACCTCGACGAACGAGCGGTCGAAGACGCCCTGGCGACCGGTGCCGCGGATCTCGTTTCGACGAAACGACCGAATCGTTTCAAGCTGATCGCCAAACGCGAAATCGATGCATTTCGCTACCGACGCGCTTCGAACGCCGCTGTTGCGAGTGCAAGAGAATACAAACAGCAACTGCGCGCGGTCGTTGAAGGTTCTCCGGACGCAATTGTTTACTACGAAGACGGCATCATCGTCAGCGCCAACCCTGCCTGGTGTAAGCTCTTTGGAACCGACAAGCCGGACGAGTTCGATGGCTTGCCGTTCCTGGATCTCTTTCAACGCGAGAGCCACGCCGCATTGAAAGGCGCATTGATGGCGGCACAAAAAGGACGCTGGGAAGGACACTCGATCCGTGCCAAAGGGCTGCATGCCGATGGCGGAGCGCTGCCACTCGAACTCGAGATCGAACAGGAAAAACGGAACGGCAAACCCCCGGCGATCCGGATTTGCCATCGCTCGTCGGGGCAAGACACCGGTGAACTACAGGCGCAACTGACCGATGCTCTGAACCGGGATCCGATCACCGGTCTGTACCATCGTCGCCGCTTTCTGCAACTCCTGGCCAGACGTCTCGCACAGCGAACCAAAGGCGGTGTCACCGCGCTCGTCTATGTGAAGCCGGATCAGTTCCGTATGGTGCGCGATAAGGTCGGACCCATACAAAGCGACCAAGTGCTTTTGCAACTTGCCGATCTGATCCGCGACGCGGCGGAGAAACACGATTTGTACGGGCGGTTTGGCGGGCTGATGTTTACGGTTCTGTTGGCCAGGGGAACGCCGCGTGACTGCGAAGCCTGGGCAGAACAACTGCGTACAACCATAGCCAATCAGGTTTTCGAACTGGAGGATAAGTCCATCTCGATCACCTGCACGATTGGAATCGCGATTTACGGCACACATGTGGACACGCTCGAGACGCTGATCGACGCTGCACAAAAAGCCAACTACCAGGGTCGCGGAAACGGAGGCAACCGGGTTGTTATCCGCAACGACGAGCAGGATACGGTCGAATTGGAGATCGAGGACATCGGGTGGAGCGAGCGCCTCAAAGCGGCACTGACGCAGGGTGAGTTCCGACTGCTGAAGCTGCCGATCGTAAGCCTCAGAGGATCCGCGACACGGATGTACGACATCCTGGTGCGCATGATCGACGACGACGGCAGCGACGTGTTGCCCGGCAAATTCATGCCAGCCGCGGTACGTCAAGGGCTTTCCAAACATGTCGATCGATGGGTGCTGGCGGAAGCGCTGCAGGTCTGCGCAACAGACATGGGGTCGACTGTGTTCGTACGTTTGTCGGAAGATTCGTTGTGCGACGAGACCCTGAGCGGCTGGCTGACCAAGCAAATACGCACGTCTGGTACCAACAACCGCTCAGTCGTTTTGCAGATCGCCGAAAAAACGGCAGAAAAATACGTCAACGAGACGAAACGGCTGGCTTTAGAACTCAAGCGTGCCGGTTGCGGATTTGCGATCGAGCACTTCGGCGTTGGCCATCGGCCTTTGGAACTGCTCGATCACATACCGATGGACTATGTGAAAGTCGACGGTTCACTGATGCAGGGAATAACAAATAACGAAGTGTTGCAGATGAAAGTAAAAGACTTTCTACAGAAGGCGAATGCTCGCGGAATTCAAACGATCGCCGAGCGTGTCGAGAATGCGAATACGATGGCGGTGCTGTTCCAGCTTGGCGCCGAGTTTGTCGAAGGCTACTACATACAGGAAGCCGAAGTGACGATGGCCGACGACCAAGAGGCCGGGTTCAATGTTCAGTCCTGAATAGCGAGACCCCCACGGGAGTAGTTTAAGCAGACCTGGGACGACGTAACAAGAACTTGGATGCTGTTTCTCCAGTCTTGGCCCGGCTCAGACAAGGTGAGGTTGGGTCAGACTGGTAACACTGGTGGTAACAGTTTGGGCGCTCACGGCGTCCGCCCCGGTCTTAGTGAATCCACGGAAGGGGTGAGATAAACACGCTTCCAAAAACAGTTACTTGTACTACTCTAAGAAATGCGCCCCGTGCGTATGGAGT
>JAZFZN010000339.1:0-6482 GCA_036475515.1 Gammaproteobacteria bacterium | reverse complement strand
GCACCAGAGCCGTTGACGGCCGCCACTGCGGCCGAACCGGTTGCGCTACCTGAGCCTTCAAACGAACCGGAATCGGCTCCGGCGGTCGCGGTCCCGATCCCCGAGCCGTTGGTATCGGTCACGACTGCATCCAAGACCGTCGAACCGGATACCGAACTCGACGCAGGACCGAAGTTGAGCGGTGGTGCACTGAAACACGTCGTGGAACCGCGTTATCCATCGAAAGCGTTGAGCAAAAACCTCGAGGGCGAAGTCACCGTCGAATTCACGGTCACCGAGTCCGGTCGTGTGAAGAACGGACGTGTGATCGTGGCAACGAACGGCGACGTGTTTAACCGCGCTGCATTGCGCGCGATCCGCAAGTGGCGTTTCGAACCATTCCGGCTGGACGGGGAACCGGTTGCCCAAACGCTGGAGCAGACGATTGGATTCGAATTCGATGATCGGATCCAGGCTTCTCTCGACGCGCCGTGCTACGAACGCACGGGCTCGCGGCTGTGCCGCAACCGCCGCGGTGTCATACCGGACACACAACCGGTCAAAGTGATCCTGATGGGCGGCGCACCAAGGTACAGCACCGACGTATTCAATCGTTAGTCAGCCCAGCCAGACCCGGGCGTTGCGGAACAAACGCATCCACGGACTGTCTTCGCCCCAGTGATCCGGGTGCCATGACATCTGAACGGTTCTGAAGACACGCTCCGGGTGCGGCATCAGGATCGTAAAACGCCCATCCGGCGTGCAAAGTCCGGTGATGCCGGCGGGTGAACCATTCGGGTTCAGCGGATAACGCTCCACGGTTTCGCCGTCGGTGTCGACAAAACGCATCGCGATCAATTTCCGATCCGCAGCGGCCCGCCGGTCGTCTCCATCAAAGACCGCACGCCCTTCGCCGTGTGCGACAACCACGGGTATCCGGCTTCCGCCCATCCCCCGCAACAGAATCGATGGTGATTCGTTCACCGAGATCATTGCCATACGTGCTTCGTATTGTTCAGACCGGTTGCGTGCAAAGGTCGGCCAGTGTTCGGCCCCCGGTATCAGTTCTTTGAGCCCCGCCATCATTTGACAGCCGTTGCAGACACCGAGTCCGAAACTGTCGTTGCGTGCAAAAAATCGGGCGAACTCGTCGCGCGCGCGTTTTGAAAACAGAATCGACCTGGCCCAGCCCTGCCCGGCGCCGAGTACGTCGCCATAGGAAAAACCGCCACAGGCCGCAATGCCTTTGAAACCATCGAGGGTCAGCTCCCCGGACAACAGGTCGCTCATGTGCACATCGACGGCGTCGAAACCGGCACGGGTAAAAGCCGCGGCCATTTCGACCTGCCCATTGACACCCTGTTCACGCAGGATCGCAATACGTGGCCGTACACCGGTTGTAATCATCGGCAATGCGATGTCTTCAGCGGGGTCATAGCTCAGATCGGTCGACAGAACCCGTGATGGTTCGGACAGCGTGTCGTGTTCTTCGTCGGCGCAATCCGGATTGTCGCGCAGACGCTGGATTGCGTGTGAGGTTTCCGACCAGACCTGGCGCAGCTCCGAACAGTCGGCTTCCAGACAAACACCGTCTGAGTCTCTGATAACGAGCACCGTTCCCGCGACCGGTCGTCCGACGGTGTGAACCTGTTCGGCAAGTCCATGGCGTCCGAATGTCTCGATAACCGATGCACGATCGCTGTCACGAACCTGTATGACGGCACCGAGTTCTTCACTGAACAACGCAGCAACGGTTTCTGAACGCCTGTGTGCCAGATCGATCTCCAGTCCACAACCACCGCCAAAAGCCATTTCAGAAAGCGTCGCAAAAAGACCACCATCGGAACGGTCGTGGTACGCGAGGAGCAGATCCTTGTCACGCAATTCCTGGATCGCGGCAAAAAACTGTTTCAGGCTCTGTGGATCATCAGCGTCCGGAACGGCGCCACCAAATTGCTGATAGGCCTGCGCCAGGCAGGAACCGCCCAAACGATTCTTGCCGGCACCGAGATCGATCAGCAACAAGGTCGTGTCGCTACAATCGAGTCTCAGTTGGGGTGTCGATGTTCTGCGTGCATCCGAGACGGGCGCAAACGCAGAAATGACTAATGACAAGGGTGCAACCACCGATTTCGGGGTATCTCCGTCGTTCCAGGTGGTTTTCATCGACAAGGAATCCTTGCCGACTGGAATCGCGATCCCCAGAGCCGGACAAAACTGTTCACCGATCGCACGCACGGTGTCGAACAGCGCCGCTTCTTCCCCCGGATGGCGTTTCGCCGCCATCCAGTTCGCCGACAAACGAATTTTTTCGATGCAGTCGATTGGTGCGGCGGCCATGTTCGTGACGGCTTCGGCGACCGCCATGCGTCCCGATGCCGGTGCATCGAGTAGTGCCAGCGGCGTGCGTTCGCCCATACTCATCGCCTCGCCGGTGTAACCGTCGTAGTCGCTCAGTGTAACGGCGACGTCGCTGACCGGGACCTGCCAGGGTCCGACGAACTGGTCGCGCGAAACCAGGCCACCGACGGAACGGTCGCCGATCGTGATCAAGAAGGTCTTGTCCGCGACCGCCGGCATGCGCAACACCCGCAAAGCCGCATCGCGAATATCGATTTCGTTCGTTTGGAGCTCCGGCCATGCGTGCGAAACACGCGTCACGTCGCGTGTCAACTTCGGAAGCTTGTCGAGCAACACCGACATCGGCATGTCGATCGGTCTGTTGTCAAAAAGGCGGTCGTTCAGAACCAGGATTCCGTCGTCGGTGATATCGCCCAACACGGCAAACGGGCAGCGTTCGCGGCGACAGATCTGTTCGAACTGCACGACACGATCTGGTGGCAATACGAACACGTAGCGTTCCTGCGCTTCATTGGACCAGATTTCCATCGGCGACAGTCCGGTCTCGGCACTCGGTACTTCGCGCAACTCGAAACGACCGCCGCGTTTGCTGTGGTCGACGGCTTCGGGTACGGCGTTCGACAAACCACCGGCACCGACGTCATGAATCAACAGGATCGGGTTGTCGTCGCCGAGTTGCCAACAGGCGTCGATCACCTCCTGGCAACGTCTCTGGATCTCGGGGTTGCCACGTTGTACCGATGCGAAATCGAGTTCTTCGGTACTGGAACCACTGGCCAGAGACGAGCCGGTGCCACCACCAAGTCCGATCAGCATCGCCGGTCCACCGAGTACGATCAGCTTCGAACCGGGCGGGATGTCGCTTTTCTCGATATGTTCCTCTCGGATGTTGCCGAGTCCACCGGCGATCATGATCGGTTTGTGGTAGCCGCGTACGACACCGTCCGACTGTGATATCTCGAGGGTCCGGAAATAGCCGAACAGGTTCGGCCGGCCAAATTCGTTGTTGAACGCCGCGCCCCCGATCGGACCCTCGATCATGATTTCGAGTGCAGAGGCGATACGGTCCGGGCGGTCTGGCTCACGTTCCCACGGACGCCGCAAATCGGGCAGGTGCAGATCGGACACCGAAAAACCGGTCAAGCCTGCTTTCGGTTTGGCGCCACGGCCCGTCGCGCCTTCGTCGCGGATCTCGCCACCTGAACCGGTCGCTGCTCCCGGGAACGGCGAAATCGCGGTCGGATGGTTGTGTGTTTCGACCTTGATCAGGATATGCACGGAGTCGTCGACGCGTTGGTAAACACGCCGTTCGTCCGGATAGAAACGGGAAGCACGATGGCCTTCGATGACCGCCGCGTTGTCCTTGTACGCCGACAAGACGCCGTCCGGTGCACAAGCCGTCGTGTTCTTGATCATCGCAAACAGCGATTTGTCCTTCGCCTTGCCGTCGACGATCCAGGACGCATTGAAAATCTTGTGCCGACAATGTTCGGAGTTCACCTGTGCAAACATCATCAGTTCGACATCGCTGGGATTGCGTTTCAGTCGTTCGAAATTCTCGACCAGATAGTCGATTTCTTCGTCGGACAGCGCCAGACCGAGTTCGGTGTCCGCTCGCCTCAGGGCCTCGCGTCCACCACCAAGCACGTCGATGACCTGCATCGGTACCGGTGGTTCGTGTTTGAGCAACATCGCCCCGTCCGCGCCAGTCGGGATGACCGATTCGGTCATGCGGTCGCGTAAGAGGGGTGCGAGCCGACGGAAACCCTGTTGGTCCAGAGTTTCGTTGCTGTCGAACGTGTAAGCGGTGCCACGTTCGATGCGATCGACCGCGGTAAGGCCGCACACATGGAGAATATCGGTCGCCTTGCTCGACCAGGGCGACACGGTGCCAAAACGCGGTACGACGATCAGTGTGTTCGGTCTGTCGGTCCAGCGGTCACCATGCTGGTCGACGAGCTGTGCAAGGATCCGCCGTTCGTCGCCGTCGAGGTCACGGGTCGTGTCGACAAAGTAGATGTGCCGACTGGTCAACAAGGACGCATCCGGTACGATTTGTCGGACTGCGTTGAGACATTTTTCGAGGCGAAATTCTGAGAGTGCCGGACCACCGGGAAGGACCAGCGTTGGCAGGTCCGTTTTGGTGGGTGTTGCCACCGCGACAGACCCCTGATCCTCGGTCTCAGTCGACAGAGACATGGCCTACCACGAGCGTAAGAACAAGGGAGGGCGCATGATACCGGCTCAAACACCGCTTCACACGTCGAGCCAACCCATGCCGTCGTCCTGATCGGCAACCGTGATGTCTCCCGGCGAGCAATCGAGGGCTTCCGACAATGCGTCGCGTGCGTGGTCCGGCGTGTTGTTCTGTTCACTCAGGTGCACCGCGACGACGTGCTTCAAACCGGAATGCATGACTTCCCCGACGAGTTCAGCCGTCTGGGCGTTGCTCAGATGACCCAGACGACCGCCGACCCGGCGCTTCAAAGCCACCGGATATGGTCCGTTCTCGAGCAGATCACGGTCGTGGTTGCACTCCACCGCCAGCGCGTCGCAACCGGAATAGGACTTCCGGATGTGGGGCGTGATGTGCCCTGTGTCGGTCAGCACACCGATCCGTCGCCGCCCGTCACTCAACACATACTGGCAGGGTTCTCGTGCGTCGTGTGGTACGGGTACAGGTTCGACGGTCACCGCAGCGAGAGTGAAAGACCCGTGACAATCGAACAAGCGCGGTGCGGCAACACGTTCACCGGTCGCAGCGTGTGTCCCGGGCGTCAGCCAGACCGGGATCGAGTAGCGCTTCGACAGACGAGCGACCCCGGAGAAGTGATCCGAGTGTTCGTGGGTCACAAGGATTGCGGTCAGATCTTCCGGTACCTTGTCGAGGCGCGCGAGTCGTTTTCTGGTTTCCTTGACCGAAAAACCGCAGTCGATCAATACCAGTGTGTCACCGGCTTCGACGACGGCGGCATTACCGCGACTGCCGCTGCCGAGATATGCAAACCTCACGGTCTAGTCACTGGTCTTGGTACCGCCAGGCGTATACACCGGCATCGGGAACTGTGCGATGTTGCCCTCTACTTTTGTGATTTTGCTGACGCCCTGTTTTTCGACTTCGTCGATACGCAGGACTGAATGCATCGGCAGATAACTGCGTTTGACGCCGGAAAACTCGGACTTGATGCGTTCCTCGGACGGGTCGACGACGACCGATGTGCGTTCGCCAAACACGAAATCCTCGACTTCGATGAAACCGAACAGTCCGCCCTGACTGACGCTGCGGGCATAGATCTCGAAAACCTTGCCCTGGTTCATGAAGACGATTTTGTAGATATGTTTCTTGGCTGGCATTGCGCGATCCGAATACACATAAGGATAGCAGGAACCGGCGACCGGGTTGCTATGACCCGTTCTGAACACCAACCCGCTGATATCGGTCCGCGGGCGTCACCAGATACGGCTTCAACAAGGGACTCGCGTCCGGCCACGCCTTGTCTGCGTGTTGCTCGTTCTCGTAACGTTGCAAATTGTGCTTCAACCAGTCGAGTACCTCCGGATCGCCGACGCTGAGCGCGCCAAAGATTGCTTCGCCCTGGTAGCCGATCGCGTCGTCGAACTGTCCGAGGGCTGCCAGCACCATTGCGAGTGTCGCCGCCATCGCACCATCCTGCCGATACTGATACAAACTCTGGGCTGTGGTCCGTGCCCTGGTACGCGCGTCGCTGTCGTCGTCCGGACATACGGAAAACGCCCTCAACCAGCCTTCGGCATAGGCGGGGTTGTCGGGTACCGCGATCAGCGCGGTCCACAAAGGGGTTTTGGCCTGCTCGCATTCGCCAGTGAGGAGCAATGCGAGCCCATAGAAATGGGCTGCCTGCGGCTGGTTTGGAAACTGGACGCGAAACCGCTCATAGAGTGCTTTCGCCTGCTCATACTCGTCGCGACGCATCGCATCGTTTCCGGAATACAACAGTGCCTCCGCGTAGTCGGGATCCGCAGACAACGCGCGCGCGTAGTATGCGCGCGCCGCTTCCGGCTGGTGCTGTTCCTCGAGTAGAACACCTTTGGTCAGATTGGCTTTCGCGTCTTCCGGATCGATCTCCAGCGCCTCATCGATGATAATTTTGGCTTCCGACAAG
>JAZFZN010000338.1:0-3795 GCA_036475515.1 Gammaproteobacteria bacterium | reverse complement strand
TTTCCGAGGTCGCGGTACTCGCACGTTCCGGCGCGCCGACCAGGAGAGGCGAAGCGACGACCGTTGAAGCGGTGCTCGCGGCACATCGGCCCATCGAACGGATCAAAGCGCCCGGCACGCTGGACGGCGGGGACGTCATCGTCATCGGAACGCATCTGTTCATTGGTATATCCGAACGGACCAATCAGATCGGTGCTCAGCAACTCGGAACGATCGCAGGGACACACGGATATACATGGAACACCGTCCCGGTCGGCGCGGGTCTCCACCTGAAGTCCGACGCAAACGCGCTCGATCACCGAACTCTGCTGACGACCCCGGATCTGGCTACTCAAGGAGTCTTCGATGGCTACGACCTCCTCGTTGTCGCCGAAGCCGACGCGTACGCGTGCAATGTGCTCAACGTGAACGGGACGGTGTTGCTGCCGAGCGGTTTTGCAGATGTCGAACGGCTCGTGTGCGACCGCGGGTTCGTGGTGCACAGGTTGGAGATGAGCGAAGCGCGCAAGATGGATGGGGGTCTGACCTGCCTGTCGCTGCGTTTTTGAGTCGAAATTGTCGTCGCCGGAATCTTTTCTGCGCGGCGGGGTCTGTTTTTTCGGTGACCGATAGGGGGAGGTCGCCAACCAACCGTTGTTGCGTTTTGAACGACCAGACATTAATGTGCGGCCCGTTTTGTACGCCGGTTGGTAATTCCTCCAGCCTGTGCTACGCTACACGAAGCATTTCGTAGTCATTATTTCTTGGGGAGAAACAATGCGCCAGATCTTTACGGTTCTCATCGTTGCGGGCTTGTTCGCCACTGCTGGTTGTGCGTCAACGGAAGGTGCCACTGCGGGCGAAAATTCGGCCGACTCCGGTGCTGAAGTAAAAGCTGCTGGCGAAACGCAGGCGCCGGAAGGTGCCACCGCGGGCGAAAATTCAGCCGACTCGGGTGCTGAAGTAAAAGCTGCTGGCGAAACGCAGGCGACCGGACGCCGTTGTCGCACCTACACACCGACCGGTTCTCACAGGTCCGTGCGGAGTTGTTCAGGTGCCCGTGGAGGCGATTCCAGGGTGCAGATCAGCGGCAAGGAAGAGCTGGAACAGCAGTTGATGCGAGGACAAATCAATACCAGCCCCACAAACTAGAGATCGGGGCCGCAGTACCGGGGGAGGTACCATGCCCCACTCGATTGAAACCTTCGTAGTCACCACCATGTTCATCGCGGCGGGATGTGCGTCAACGGAAGGTTCCGCCACCGGTGAAAACACTGCGGGTGAAAATCCGGTCGACAGCGGCGAGGAAGTGACAAGCGCCGTCGAAACGAAAGCCGTGCCACGCTGCCGATCCCAGATGCCGACCGGTTCTCATCGTTCTGTCCGAACCTGTAGCGGACGCGTCGCCAATTCGCGGGTCGATATTATGAGTCAGGAAGAGTTCCAAGACCGGGTGTTCCACGGCAACATCAACCGGGACATACGCCGCTAGCGATGGCCGCCTGCTTTGCACGGCGGCTTTTCTCCGTTCTCTGATTGCTGCGACGCAGCATCCGCTCCTCATGTGAACCAGTTCGCAGCGTGCACGGGCGGCTCTTCGTACCCTACAACAGGGCTTTTTCGAGCCCGGGAAACGGTATGGGTACGATAAAAAACGCTAGAGAGCGCGACATAAGTCGCGTCGACGGACAATCGCAGGAACCCAGCGAGTTTTGGCGTTCGCGTATCGGACGACTCGGCGCGGCGTCGGGTACCCGCCCGAACTTCAGCTGGCACACCTACCAGAACTGGCGCAACCGTGCGCGTGAGGACGGCAACGGCGACGGCTGGCTCGATTCCGGCCAGTCGCACGGGGCGAAGAGGTTCCTGAGTTTCGAACACGCCCGGGCGTTTGCCCGGAGACAGGGCCTGAAAAATGCGTCCGAATGGCGTCGATTCGCACGTGGCAAGTTGCACGGTAAAAGCACATTGCCGTCGGACGTTCCTGCTGATCCTGAAGCTGCCTATCGCGACAACGGGTGGATCAGTTATTCCGACTGGCTGGGCCACAACGGCTGAGTCCGGCGGTCCGCCGGCATTTTCTCGACCTTAAGCTTCCTATAGAATTAGGGGGTTTGCAGGCGCCGTTGCGCCTCTTTTTTTCGCGACCCCGTTTTGCTGGTCGAGACCAGGCCGGAAATGACCGATTCTGTTGCAAAGAAACTCCAGACGAGCGCTCTGTTCGGTGGCAATGCGCCGTTCATCGAGGATTACTACGAACGCTATCTGGAAGACCCGCAATCGGTTGAGCCCCACTGGCGTGCCTATTTCAACAAGCTTGCCGATGGTCATGACGACGTTGCACACAGCCCGATCCGCGCCGAGTTCGCGAAGCGCAAAAGACGCAGCTCGGCAGTGGCGGCCGCGGCAACCTGGGGTGGCCCCGGGGTCCAGGAAAAACAGGCCGCAGTTCTGCATTTCATTGAGCGCCATCGACTGATCGGGCATCAGGCCGCACATCTCGACCCGCTTGGCATCAGCAAGCCCGAAGCACCGCCCGACCTACAACCCGAACACTACGGTCTGACCGAAGCCGACATGAATACCGAGTTCTCGACCGGGAATTATGCCGGTGGTGGGCGCATGACATTGCGCGAGATCTTGCAGACGCTCAGGGCTGTCTACTGTGGCCCCGTCGGTGCCGAATTCATGCACGTGACCGACACCGCGGAACGGCGCTGGTTGCAGGGCCACTTCGAAGCAACCGGTTTGTCCGCCCGTCTTTCCGACGAGGAACAGATAGAGCTTCTGAAAGGTCTGACCGCAGCGGAAGGCATCGAGCGCTATCTGCATACGCGCTATGTCGGTCAGAAACGCTTCTCCCTGGAAGGCGGCGAGAGTCTGCTCCCGATGCTTGACGACCTGATCAGGCTGGGCTGCGCACGTGGTCTTGCCGATGTCGTCATCGGGATGGCGCACCGTGGACGCATCAACCTGCTCGTCAATATTCTGGGAAAGTCACCTCGGGACTTGTTCACGGAATTCGAAGGTATCTACGACTCCAACGTCCATACTGGGTCCGGCGACGTGAAATACCATATGGGCTTTTCGTCGGACCTGAAGACCCCGCACGGCAATATTCACGTAGCGCTCGCGTTCAACCCGTCGCATCTGGAGATTGTTGATCCGGTGGTCGAGGGCTCGGTGCGTGCCCGACAGGAGCGGCGGAACGATCCGTCCGGTGACCTCGTAATGCCCGTGCTGATTCATGGTGACGCCGCATTTGCCGGTCAGGGCGTCGTCATGGAGACACTGCAGCTCTCCCAGACGCGGGGATTCTATACCGGTGGAACCGTGCACATCGTTTGCAACAACCAGATCGGATTCACGATCAGCAATCCACTGGACGCCCGTTCAACGAGGTACTGCACCGATGTAGCAAAGATGATCGAAGCCCCCGTTTTTCACGTGAACGGTGACGATCCCCATGCAGTGATCCTCGTCACGCGGCTCGCCCTCGACTACCGGATGAAGTTCCACAAAGACGTCGTGATCGATCTGATTTCCTACCGTCGGCACGGTCACAACGAAGCGGATGAACCCGCAGTGACACAACCGTTGATGTATCGAGTGATCCGCAAGCATCCGCCAGTTCGCCAGCTCTATGCGCAGCGACTCGCGGATGAAGGCGTCCTGGACAAAGCACAAGCGGATCAGATGGTGGAAAACTATCGCGACGGACTGGATGAAGGCCATGTCGTGTCGTTGTTGGAGGTCTCGTCGGGCTCCAACAAATTTGTCGTCGACTGGACACCGTACAAAAACGAGAACTTCGAG
>JAZFZN010000337.1:0-11305 GCA_036475515.1 Gammaproteobacteria bacterium | reverse complement strand
TGACACGCGCATCACGATTCTTGCGACCGGCGACTACGAGCACCTCGCCTACCAGTCCGACGATCAGTTCGCAATCGAAGTCAGCGAGAGGGTCGAAGAGGACGCGATCACCGAACAACAGAAGGTATACACGGGTCAACGTCTGACCTTGAACTTCCAGGACATCGAGACACGCGCGGTACTCCAGTTGCTGGCCGATACCTCGGGTATGAACATCGTCGTCAGCGACTCGGTACAAGGCAACGTTACCTTGCGACTGCAGAATGTCCCCTGGGACCAGGCCCTTGATATCGTCATGAAGACGAAGGGTCTCGACATGCGACAGAGCGACAACGTCATCATTGTTGCGCCGGCTGAAGAACTGGCGGCGCGTGAGCAGGCCGAACTGCAGGCTCGTCAGGAACGACAGGAACTCGAACCACTGTACTCCGAGTACGTGCAGGTCAACTATGCGAAGGCCGCTCAACTGGCCGACCTGATCGGTTCGGGCGAAGCGTCGTTGTTGTCCAGCCGTGGCACGGTCGCGATCGACGAGCGTACGAATACGCTGCTGATCAAGGACACGGCAGACAGTCTGGAAGCCATCAGGCGGATGGTGCGCACACTGGATATACCGGTGCGCCAGGTACTCATCGAATCACGCATCGTGATTGCGAGCGACGATTTCGCCCGCGAGATCGGTGTCCGTTTCGGCTATACCTACGTCACTGACAATACACAGGACGGCATCATCGCTTTCACTGGTAATTCTCAGGGTACCGACACGATGGTGACATCGGCTCTGGACAACATTCAGAACACCGGTCAGCCATTCCCGGTCGAACTGCCCGAACTACTCGATCGCTTCAACGTCAACGCACCGATCGCGTCCCCGGTCGGCAGCTTTGGTCTGGCGATCCTGGACGGCGATTATCTGCTCGACCTGGAACTGTCCGCCCTGCAGGCTGAGGGTCGTGGCGAGCTGATTTCAACACCGCGTGTTGTTACAGCGAATCAGAAAGAAGCCTACATCGAACAGGGTGTCGAGATTCCGTACCAGGAAGCTTCGTCCTCGGGTGCAACGACCACACAGTTCAAGAAGGCTGTGCTGCGTTTGCAGGTCACACCGCACATCACACCGGACAACCGAATCATCATGGACCTGCTGGTCAATAACGATACGGTCGGTGAAATCGTCCCGAGTGGACAGGGTGGTTTCGTACCGAGTATCGATACGAACGAGGTGGCGACACAGGTGCTCGTCAACGACGGCGAGACCGTCGTGCTCGGCGGCATCTACGTGACGGAACGTCGCGACACGGAGAACAAAGTACCGTTCCTCGGCGACATCCCGGGTATCGGTTGGTTGTTCAAGAGTACCCAACGCACATATAACAAGTCGGAACTGCTGATCTTCATCACACCGAAGATCCTGCATGACGGCGCGCATCTTGAGATCTAGGTAGACCTTTACCGGTCAGGAAAAGCCCGCCATCAGGCGGGCTTTTTTTTGTACGGGGTCAGAGAGTAATTTTTAAGTCCTTGATTTTTAGGCAGTAGGCTCTCGGCTTTTTCGGCATACAATGTCGGGTAAAAATCAAGGACTTAAAAATTACTCTCTGACCCCAATTTTGATGTCGGGTAAAAATCAAGGACTTAAAAATTACTCTCTGACCCCAATTTTGAAACCAATCAACGACAACGTGTTCCTGATCGGTCCGATGGGCTCGGGAAAAACTGCCGTCGGAATGCGGCTGGCGCGACTCACCAACCGCGAATTCCTCGATTCTGATGCCGAGATCGAACGCAGCACCGGTGTCGACGTCGGGTTTATTTTCGAAAAGGAAGGCGAGAGTGGTTTTCGACGACGCGAGCGATTGATGATCAGCGAATTGACGTCGCGCCAGGGCATCGTCCTTGCGACGGGTGGCGGCGCCGTGCTCGATCCGGGCAACCGCAACGGCCTTTCGGCCAACGGCTATGTCGTGTATCTGGCCGCCACGGTCGATTCGCAATTCGAACGGGCACGACGAAGCCGCACACGACCACTGCTCGAAACCGATGATCCGCGTGCCCGCCTCGACGCTTTGATGCTCGAACGCGAACCGTTGTACAGACAGATCGCCGACCATGAAATCGTGACTGACAGCCAGCACCCGGATGCGGTCGCGCGCCTGCTGCAACGCCATCTTGCCCAGATCGGCGAACAATGATCGACCGGCTATAATCTGCGCTCCCCAAGCTCCGACGGGCTGCGGATCAGATCTATTGGAAACACTCCGAGTCGAACTTGCCGATCGCAGTTACCCTATTCTGATCGACAGCGGTCTGATCCAAAAATCCGAATCCTGGGACAGCTGTCTGCCCTCTACCCGCTTGCTGATCGTTACCGATGACAACGTTGCACCGTTGTATCTGCAGACACTGCTGGATGCGTTGGGCGACAGAGACGTTTCAACGGTCGTGCTGGAAGCCGGCGAAGAGAACAAGACGTTCGCTGCCGTTCAGCGCGTTTTCGATGCGCTGGCCGACACGAGGCTCGGTCGCGACGGTTGTCTGGTCTCGCTCGGTGGCGGCGTTGTCGGCGACATGACCGGTTTTGCAGCCGCCTGCTGGCAACGTGGCGTCGACTTCATACAGATCCCGACGACCTTGCTCGCACAGGTCGACGCATCGGTCGGTGGAAAGACGGGGGTCAACCATCCGTGCGGCAAGAACCTGATCGGTGCGTTTCACCAGCCGCGTGTTGTCATCATCGACACGGCCGTACTCACGACCCTGCCAGAACGTGAATACACATCCGCTTTTGCGGAGATCATCAAATACGGACTAATTGCGGACGTAGAATTCTTCGAATGGATCGAAAAGCACCTCGATGCGTTGCTCGAACAGGATGAACAAACACTCGCAGAAGTCGTAAAGCGCTGTTGTGCGTTGAAAGCCCGTATCGTCGGACGGGACGAAACCGAACGTGGCGAACGTGCGTTATTGAACCTCGGCCATACCTTCGGCCATGCGATCGAACAGGCGACGGGCTTCTCAGAATGGCTGCACGGCGAAGCGGTGGCTGTCGGCATCCTGCTCGCGGCTGACTATTCGAACCGCCGGGGCCGGCTGAACGATGCAGACCTCGAGCGTGTTCGCGGCCTGATCCTCCGTGCCGGACTGCCAGTCGAAGCACCACGCATCAGCGCACAACAGATGCTGGAACTGATGTATCGCGACAAAAAGGTTCTCGACAGGGAGTTGCGTCTCGTCATTCCCGACCGCATAGGTTCGGCGGTGCTGCAGGGTGTAAACGACGACGATCTCGCCCTTTCGCGCCTGCTCGCCGATTGGTTCGAGGCCTGAACGATGCGCCACTTCACTGATGGCCCGGCCCCTTACGCCGCACACGATCATGAGACCCGTGGACGACGCTATTCGGAACCGCCACCGACCTACCGCAGTGAATTCCAGCGCGATCGCGACCGGATCGTTCATTGCACAGCATTTCGGAGGCTCGTTTACAAGACCCAGGTTTTTGTCAATCACGAAGGGGATCTGTATCGCACGCGATTGACGCATTCGATCGAGGTCGCACAGATCGCGCGCACGGTGGCGCGTGCGTTGGGTTTGAACGAACACCTCGTCGAAGCGACCTCTCTCGCACACGACCTCGGCCATACGCCTTTTGGTCATTCAGGTCAGAATGCACTCAATGAGTGTATGCGCGACTACCGTGGTTTCGAACACAACCTGCAATCGTTGCGCATCGTCGACGAACTCGAAGAGAAATATGCGGAATTCCCGGGCTTGAATCTGACCTTCGAAACACGCGAAGGAATTCTGAAACATTGCTCGAAACGCAACGCAAGACGACTCGGTGATCTCGGCACACGGTTCCTCGAACATACTCAGCCTTCACTGGAAGCACAACTGGCCAACCTGGCCGACGAGATCGCGTACAACAACCACGATATCGACGACGGTTTGCGCGCCGGTCTGCTTGATGCGGATGCATTGCGCGTGGTTCCTCTGTTTCGCGAGAACTACGACGCGACCAACGACACCTGGCCCGGCCTGCCGGTGCGTACACTGATCTATGAGACGGTACGCCGGATGATCGACCATGTGGTCACGGATCTGATCGAGACCACACGCGGCAGAATCGACGAGGCGGCACCGGAGTCCATCGACGACGTCCGTGGGCTACCGGAACCACTGGTTGGTTTCAGCGACGACACACGCGAGGCGCAACACGAAATGAAGCGCTACCTGCACCAACACCTGTATCGGCACGAACGGGTACTTACCATGAGCGAGGAAGCACAGACAATCATCACCGAGCTCTTCGATGCCTATTTCGGCGACCCGACACGTTTGCCGGTCGAGCACGCTACCGCCGCACGCGCGCGCGAAGCAGTCGATGGTCTTGCCGGACGCGCCCGCACGGTGGCCGACTACATCGCCGGTATGACCGATCGCTACGCCATCACCGAACACGGACGTCTACGGTAGAATCTGCCGGCGCCAGGGAGGACGCCAATGTCCGAAAGCTACTTGTCGAAAAAGCCGATTCCCGATCACGAACGTCTGATCTTTGCACTGGACGTGCCTGAAGCGGACCGCGCCCGTGCACTGGTATCCGAACTCGGGGATTCGGTGTCGTTCTACAAGATCGGACTGGAACTCAATATGACCGGTCATTATTTCGAGCTGCTGGACTGGTTGCTGGAACTCGACAAGAAAGTGTTTGTCGATCTGAAGTTCCTCGACATACCGGCCACGGTCGCTCGCGCCGTCAAGCGTCTCGACGCTCGTGGTGCGACCTTTGCGACCGTGCACGCGGTCGCGGCCGTCCTCGAGGCCGCCACCGCAGCGGCCGCAAACACCGGCATTCTCGCCGTTACGGTACTGACGAGTCTTGGTGCGACGGACCTCGACGAGCAAGACGTGTCAAACCTGGTGTTGTCGCGGGCGCGCGATGCAGCGGCCACAGGTTGCACTGGTGTGGTCTGCTCGGGTCTCGAAGCGGCATTGCTGCGGCAACAGCTCGGTTCGGATCTGACGATTGTTGCGCCGGGGATTCGGCCACAAACATATACACGCAGTGACGACCAGAAGCGTACCGTCGACGTACCGACCGCTTTTGCGAACGGCGTCGACTACATCGTCGTCGGTCGACCGATCCGCGATGCCGATGACCCGGCGGCGGCAGCCGAACAAGTTCAGAAACAGATCGCGGATACGTTTGCATGAGCACGCTCGACAATGACGTCCTTCTGCGTGCGTTGCTGCGCGAACCGGTGGACCGAACACCGGTCTGGATCATGCGCCAGGCAGGGCGTTACCTGCCTGAATACCGTGAAGTCCGGAAACAGGCCGGCGATTTCATGACACTGTGCCGTACACCGGATCTGGCCTGCAAGGTAACGCTGCAACCGCTGGACCGATTTCGTCTGGATGCGGCAATCCTGTTCTCGGACATCCTGACCATTCCCGATGCGATGGGTCTGGGCCTCTATTTCACCGAAGGTGAAGGACCACATTTCGAACGTCCGATACGCCAACGTCGCGACGTCGATGCGCTGGCCGTACTGGATGTATCCGACGACCTCGGCTATGTGATGGATGCCGTGTCCGCGGTGCACAGGGAACTGGATGGACGCGTGCCGCTGATCGGTTTCGCCGGTAGTCCGTGGACGCTTGCCACCTATATGGTCGAGGGCGGACCCAGCAAGCATTTTTCGCGCATCAAGGGCATGGCCTACACCGAACCGGAGACCTTGCACCAGCTGCTCGAGATCAATGCGCGTGCAGTCGCGGACTATCTGAACGCACAGATCGCTGCCGGGGCGCAGGCCGTCATGTTGTTCGACACCTGGGGTGGCACGTTGACGGCATCAGGTTATCGAGAATTCTCGTTGTACTACATGAGTGAGATCGTCGAACAACTGACGCGCAAGAACGACGGCAGACGCGTTCCCGTCATCCTGTTCACAAAAGGCGGTGGCAACTGGCTCGACACGATGCTGGTAGCGAATGCCGATGCACTCGGTGTCGACTGGACGATCGACATCGGTGAGGCACGCAGGCGTGTCGACGACAGAGTTGCGTTGCAGGGCAACCTCGATCCATCCACGCTGCTCGGATCGCCCGAAGGCATCCGCAAGGGTGTGGCAAACGTGCTCAAAAGTTATGGCCATGGCAGTGGGCATGTGTTCAACCTCGGCCATGGCATCACACCCGACGTACCGATCGAACACGTCACGGCAATGGTCGAAGCCGTCCACGAACTGAGTCCCGCATACCACGCATGACCGACCAGCCATCGTCCGAACTGCCACCGATCGGTACCGACTACGAAACCGCGTTGCGTCGTCGGCTGCGGTATATGAAAACAGCCGCTACGGGCCTGCTGGTTCTGATGGCTGCCACCTTTGTCGCGAGTGCGTACTACGCACCTGCTGTGCCGTGGTTCGCCTATGTCAAAGCCTTCTCAGAAGCCGCGATGATCGGTGCGCTCGCCGACTGGTTCGCGGTGACCGCGTTGTTCAAACACCCGATGGGTCTACCGATCCCGCATACGGCGATCATTCCAAGACGCAAAGACGAGCTCGGTGACGCGCTCGCGCGTTTCGTACGGGAGCATTTCCTGGTGCCCGAAGCGCTAGCGCCGAAACTCGTTTCGGTCGATTTTGCCGGACGTGCGGCCGACTGGCTGTCGCGTGAAGGCAATCCGGAAAAACTGTCGCGCGATCTGTCCGGTTTTATCGTCTGGCTCGTCGATATGTCGGAAAACCGTGCACTGCGTTCGTTCATGCGCGAGAACCTGCACATGACGCTTGCGGGTCTGAAAGTTGCGCCGTTGATCGGACGTGTACTCGAATTGCTGATGACCGGCGAGCGCTATCAGAAACTCGTCGACGCAGCGGTGCGCGCCACGCAAACACAGGTTGACGAGAACAAATTTCGACTGCGTATCAAGATTGCTGCGGAAAGCCCGTGGTGGGTCCCGAAATTCATAGACGAGGAGATCTATGACAAGATCGTCAATGAGGTCGACGAAACACTGCGTCGCGTCGGGGGAGACGAACACCATCCGGCACGGAAACGTTTTAACGAAAGTGCTGCGGAACTGATCACGGCTTTGCAAAACGACCCGGAGTTGATCGCCAAAGGCGAAGCCATCAAAAACGAGCTGCTCAACCAACCGGCAGTGCAGGAATACCTCGACGACGTCTGGTACCGGTTGCACCTGCACCTCGAACGCGAGGCAGGAAACCCGGAATCCGAGGTCCGCATACGTCTGACCAAGGGCATTGCCGGTTTCGGTAATGCTCTTACCGAAAACCCGGACATGCGCGTTCAGATCAACGCATGGATTCGCGATGCCCTGCAATATCTGGTCGAACACTACAAGGAAGACATCTCCAGCGTCATCTCCGAGACTTTTGAACGCTGGGATGCACAGGAAGCTGCACGCCGCGTCGAACTGACAGTCGGGCCCGATCTGCAGTACATCCGCATCAACGGTACGCTGGTCGGCGGACTGGCAGGTCTGCTGATCCACATCGGTGCCCGGGCGCTGGGTCTGCAGCCACCGATATAATCAACACATGGTCGCCAACGAACAGCTAAACTTGACCGCAGCAGCACGCCGTTTCCAGAAGAGACCCAAATGAAACCACCGTTCCAGTTCAACTGGCCGCTCGTCGTGACCGTTTTGGTGACGTGTCTTGTCGGTGCTTGCGATCGGGGGCCGGAAGTCGATCTGGGGATCGAGGCCGTGCCCGCTGTCGAGGTCGCGGACAAGATCTTTCACGGCGGCACCATCGTTACGCTGGACGAGGACAATCCGGTTGTCGAAGCGGTCGCGGTCAAGCACGGACGAATCCTCGCCACAGGCACCTTCGACGAAATCATGAAATACGGTGGTGCTACCGATATCGTCGACCTCGGTACAACAACCATGGTGCCGGGTTTTATCGACGGCCACTCGCATTTCTACATGTTCGGGGTACAGGCCGTCGGCGCCAATCTGCTGGCGCCGCCCGATGGCGGCGTCAATAACATCGACGACCTGGTCGCGGCTCTAAAAAAGTGGTCGAAGAGCGACGACGTCGACAAGGCCGGTTGGATATTCGGTCTCGGCTACGACGATGCTGTACTCGAAGAGAATCGCCACCCGACACGCGACGACCTCGACAAAGTGTCGACCGATGTTCCGGTCATCGCGGTCCACATCTCCGGCCACTTCGCTGCGGTGAACGGCAAGGGACTCGCACTCATCGGCTACACCGTGGAAACCGAGGACCCGGAAGGCGGCATCATCCGACGTCGTCCGGACAGCGACGAACCCAATGGGGTACTCGAGGAGCTCGCCGCAATACCGGTCCTGGCCAAAATCTTTGGCTCAATGAGCGCGGAAGACAAACAGTATTTCCTCGACAAGGGTCAGGACATGGCGATGAGTTTTGGCTATACCACGGCACAGGAAGGCCGTGCAACGCCGGCAATACACGCAGCCCTGGTGAATGCTGCCGAAGATGAACGTTTGAAGATCGATGTCGTTTCCTATATCGACTATGCCGCCCAGGAACCATTGCACACGCCATGGAACAGTCGCGAATACCAGAACCGCTATCGCGTCGGTGGCATGAAAATCACGCTGGACGGTTCGCCTCAGGGCAGAACGGCGTGGCGCACGTTCCCGTATCTGCTGCCGCCCGACGGTCAAGAAGAAGGGTACAGCGGCTATCCGGTTATTCCCGATGATCACTTCCTTACCGGGCTGTACGACACCGCCTACGCCAATAACTGGCAGGTCCTGACCCACGCCAACGGCGATGCGGCAATCGACCAGATGATACGTACCCTGCGGCCGGCAATGGAGAAATACGGGCGTTTTGATCGCCGTCCCGTTCTGATCCACGGCCAGTTTCTGCGCGCCAATCAGATCAGGAACCTGAAACAGCTTGGCGTCATCCTGTCGCTGTTTCCGATGCACACCTTCTACTGGGGCGACTGGTATACCGAGATCATCGGTCCGGAAATGGCTGAGCGTATCGCACCGACGCAGTCCGTACTGGACGCAGGCATGATCTTTACCAGTCACACCGACGCGCCGGTGGCGTTGCCAAACCTGATCAACGTCATGTGGTCAACCGTCAATCGCGTCTCCCGGACCGGTCAGGTCATTGGACCAGACGAACGCGTGGCTCCACTCGACGCATTGAAAGCGGTCACGCTCTGGGGCGCTTACCAGCACTTCGAAGAAGATGCGAAAGGTTCAATCGAGATCGGGAAACTTGCCGACTTCGTCATCCTTTCGGCCAACCCGGTTGTGATCGACCCGATGCTTATCAAGGACATCAAAGTCCTCGAAACCATCAAGGAAGGTAAAACCGTTTACGCGGCCGAATAACCGACCTATTCAGCCACACCACACGAAGACTTAGTCTTGGGATAGCACGAATTCCTGCGTCACGCTTCAGCGGGAACTTTCTCGTCCCGCAATGCCCGTCTGAGAATTTTGCCGACGTTGGTCTTTGGCAGCTCGTCGCGGAATTCAATGACCTGCGGTCGCTTGTAGCCCGTCAGGTTTTCGCGGCAATACGCGAGGAGGTTCTCCTTGGTCAGGTTCGGGTCCTTGCGTACGACAAAAAGCTTCACGACCTCACCTGAGTGTTCATCCGGTATGCCAACCACCGCTGCTTCCAGCACGCCCGAGTGTTCGACGACGACTGATTCGATTTCGTTCGGATAGACGTTGAAGCCGGACACCAGAATCATGTCCTTCTTGCGGTCCTCGATGTAGATGTAGCCATTCTCGTCCATGCGCCCCATATCGCCGGTACGCAACCAGTCGCCGTGCACCATGACGTTGGCGGTTTCTTTCGGGCGGTTCCAGTAGCCTGCCATCACCTGTGGACCGCGCACACACAGCTCGCCGATCTCACCGAGCCGCAGTTCGTTGCCGGCGTCGTCACGGATCGTGAATTCCGTCGACGGGAGCGGCAAACCGATCGATCCGTTGTACTCCGTGTTGGTCAACGGGTTGATCGCTGCGGCCGGCGAAGTTTCGGTGAGACCATAGGCCTCGATCAGAGGCACACCCGTGACCTGCTTCCAGTGTTCGGCCACCGCGTGTTGTACGGCCATACCGCCGGCGAGATCCAGCCGAAGATGACTGAAATCGATGTCGCTGAAACCCGGTGTGTTCAACAGTGCGTTGAACAGTGTGTTAACGCCGGTGATCGCGGTGAACTTGTGTTTCTTGAGCTCCTTGACGAAACCCGGAAAGTCCCTCGGGTTCGTGATCAACACGTTTTCGCCACCGAGCATCAGGAACACGAAGCAGTTCGCCGTCAACGCAAAGATGTGGTACAGCGGCAGTGCGGTGATTACGATTTCTTCGCCCTTGCGCGTCAGGGTACCGAGCCATGCACCAGCCTGCAGTACGTTCGCGACCATGTTGCCGTGGGTCAGCATCGCGCCTTTGGACAGCCCGGTCGTGCCACCGGTGTATTGCAGAAACGCGATGTCGTCGTGGTTCAACTCGACGTCGTCGAGTGCCTGCCATTTTCCTTCGTTGATCGCTTTGCAGAACGGGACCGTGTCTGGAATGTCCCAGGCCGGGACCATCTTCTTAACGTATTTGATGACGAAATTGGTGATCTGGCGTTTCGGTGTCGGAAACAGGTCGCCGATCTCGGTCGTGATGACGGTCCGTATCTCTGTGTGTTCAATGACCTCCTGCAGCGTGTCGGCAAAGTTTTCACAGATGACGACCGCTTTCGCGCCGGAATCTTTCAGTTGATGCTCGAGTTCGCGCGGTGTGTACAACGGGTTGACGTTCACCACCACCATGCCGGCACGCAGCACCCCAAATGCAGCCACCGGATACTGCAACAGGTTCGGCATCATGATCGCGACACGATCGCCCTTCTCGAGTTGCGCGACCTTCTGTAGAAACGCGCCGAAATAGCGGCTCTTCTGGTCGACGTCGCCGTATGAGAGCCTGGCACCCATGTTGTAGTAGGCGGTGTAGCTCTTAAACTCGGTCAGGCACTGTTCGATCAGGTCCTTCAGAGACCTGTACCTGGACAGATCGATCTCCGCCGGAACGCCTTCGGGGTAGTTCTTCAGCCAGATCTTATCCATGAGACCTCCGCTCCGAGAGCGGCCGATTGTACCGCGCCGGCTCAGCTTGCGTGCTGTCTCACCGAACTTTCGATCAGGTCTCCGATCGCCTGAATCGTCTCGCTGCGCGCGGAACTGCGTCTCCAGACCATCCCGACGTCCCTCGAGGGCACCGGTGCAACAAACGGCCGGATCGCGA
>JAZFZN010000336.1:0-4474 GCA_036475515.1 Gammaproteobacteria bacterium | reverse complement strand
GCTCTGCGGCCAGACCCCATGGGACCCAATGCTATGCTGGCCAAGCCGATGTTCGATGGACTCTCACAGATTCTTCTTCTGTTGGCGGCTTCGGTGATCGCCGTAGCCCTGTTTCGCCGCGTCCGTTTGCCACCGATCCTGGGCTATCTGCTGGTCGGTGTTCTGCTCGGCCCACACGCACTTGGTCTCGTCGAAGAAACCGACGACATGTATTTCATCGCCGAGTTCGGTGTCGTATTTCTGTTATTCACACTCGGACTCGAGTTCTCATTGCCGAGAATGATCGCGATGCGGCGCGAGGTGTTCGGTCTCGGAACGTTGCAGGTGGTCGTCACCACGATTTTGTTTGGTGCGATCGCAATGTGGTTGCTCGGTGTGTCGATCGGCATAGCGATCGTCATCGGTGGCACACTCGCGATGTCTTCGACGGCAATCGTTGCCAAGCAACTCGCGGATCAATTCGAACTGGTCAGCCCGCATGGCCGCCACGCCATTGCGATCCTGTTGTTCCAGGACCTCGCCGTGGTGTTCTTCCTGATCCTGATCCCGACACTGACCGCGGCCGAACATTCGATGTGGCGCGAACTGGTGCAGGCGGTGATCACGGCCGCAATCGCGGTCTCCGCCGTGTTGTTTGCCGGACGCCGGTTGTTGCGTCCGTTGTTCCACGAGATCGCGCGTGCCCGTATCGCCGAGCAATTCCGGATGGCGGTGTTGCTGATTGCATTGGCCGCGGCCTGGTCCACACAGGCACTCGGTTTGTCACCGGCGCTGGGTGCGTTTCTGGCGGGCATGATGCTCGGTGAAACCGAGTACCGCCATCAGGTCGAAGCAGACATCCGTCCGTTTCGGGACATTTTTCTCGGACTGTTCTTTGTTACGGTCGGCATGTTGCTCGACACAAGACTGCTGGCTTCCTATGTCATACCGATTGTAACCGCGACGGGCTTGTTGATCGTGCTGAAGATGATTCTGATCACGGTGTTGACACGCGGTTTTGCAGACGGCTGGGCCGACGCATCACGTACCGGTGTCGTCCTCGCACAAGGTGGCGAATTCGGCATCGCTTTGCTGACACTGACGATCGGACACGCATTGATCGGGGAACAACCCGCACAGATCCTGCTGGCGGCGATCGTCTTGTCGATGGCGATCAGCCCGCTGTTGATCCGACACAACGCCACCATTGTGCGCCGCCTGATCGGCGCCGATGAAGAAAAGGATCACGCGGACGTCATGGAAATCGATCAGGCCACTCGAGAACTCGCCAAGCACGAACACGTCGTTATCTGCGGTTTCGGGCGTGTCGGTCAGAACGTCGCGCGTTTTCTCGAGGAAGAAAACATTGACTACACCGCACTCGATCTCGATCCGTTTCGCGTCCGTGCGGCACGCCGCGCCGGAGATCCGGTCAGCTATGGCGACGCGGCACGACCCGAGATTCTCGAAGCGGTCGGTTTGAGCCAGGCCACAGCGGTAGTGATCAGCTTTCCGGACACACACGAATCGTTGAAGGTACTCGAGGCTGTTCGCAGCCGGCGAAACGATGTGCCGGTCGTCGTCCGGACGCGGGATGACACCGACCTCGACCAGTTGCAGCAAGCCGGCGCTACCGAGGTCGTTCCGGAAACACTGGAAGGCAGCCTGATGCTGGCGGCGCACGTCTTGTTTCTGCTCAAGACACCGGTTTCGAAGATCCTGTGGAAAATCCAGCACGTACGCAACAAACGTTACTCGTTGTTGCGCAGTCTGTTTCCGAAGGAAGACGCCCGCCAACTGGATGCATCGCATTCGTTACGCGAACAGTTGAACACCGTGACGCTGCCGCCAAAAGCGCGCGCCGTCGGGATGACGCTTGGCGATCTCGATCTCGACGCCATCGATGTCACGGTAACCGCTCTGCGTCGCGACGAAATCGTCGGACGCCAGCCGGGACCGGAAACCGAACTCCACGCCGGTGATACGCTGGTGCTGTTTGCCCGTCCCGAAGACCTCGAACGCGCCGAGGAAGTACTGTTGCAAGGCTGATCGGCTCTGCTATTCGTTCCCCAGCGGACGGACACCGTGTTGTTCGAAATACTGGTCGACTTCGTCGAACCATTCGGGCGCCGTCGATGGTTCCAGCACCAGGCTGAAATCGCCTGTAGAACGACTCACTTCGAGATAGTCGATCAGAAACGAGTATCCGGCTTCGGCCGCGTCCAGATTCGCCGTGAGTGCTGCGTCCTGCGCATCGATCAGGTCCGTCACTGAAACCGCGCCGACAGAGTACTTCAGGGTCACCAGCTCCAGGTTCTCGTTCGCCGCCCCGGCCGCGTGTTGTGACAACTCGATGCCCGGGTACGAGCCACCGGCCTGTTCCAGACTGGATCGAATACGGGCCTCGACCGAATCGATGATCGCGAAGCGCAGCTGCTCGAGTTGATTCAGTCCGTACCGTGCACGCGACACATCTGCCCGGCGTTGGCCACCCGTGTAAACCGGGATCGTCGCACGTACGGCGACGAGCCATTGTTCGTCGTCCCGACCGAGCGGATTGGATCCGACGCCACGGCGGCTCAGGATCTTGGCGGCTTCCCCACCCAATGTGAAATCCGGAATGTAATAGGACCGGCGAGACGCACTGATCTGGCGTTCCTGGGCAAGGACGTTTAAGTCGATCGCTTTCAGCTCGGGGGCATTCTCAAGTCCGGCTTCGACCGAAAACTCTTTGAACACGTCCCAGACAATCGGGTTGTCGACGAAGGCTTTGAAGCGCGGATCCTCGACGACTGCCATCGGCCGGTCCAGTCCGGACTCGACCGTGCTGAAGGACTCTCCCAGTGGACGATGCAAAATCCGGTTTACGTTGATCGCCGCAGCCCGACGATCCGCCGTCGCCGACAACAGTCGCTGGTTGTCGGTGGCCAGCTGGCTTTCCCAACGCAGCGCGTCGGATCGGTCCGAAAAACCGGTTCGCTCCCTGGTCCGTGCAAGGTCGAGGTTCTTGCGCGTGACCTCGACATTGGATCTTTCTACCTTTTCCAGCGCCTGTGCGCGCAACAGGTTCAGGTATGCGTCACCAGCCGCTTGCAACGTATCCAGTGCGATCGCATTGAGATCATGGGTCGCTGCATCGTAAAGATAAGCAGCGATCTGTTTCCCGGCCCAGGCGCTGTCCGAGTAAATGATCTGCGAACCGGTAACACCTGCGTCACTTTGCTTTTCCGCCTGGAAAAAAGGGTTCGCACGATCTGTGTCGATTTGTTGATAACCACCGTCGAAGTTCAGTTGTGGTAACAACACCGAACGTGCGAGGTCCGCGTCCGCAGCGACCACTTCGGTCGCCGCCCGTGCCGCCTCGAGTTGTGGATTTGCGGCCAGTGCCTCATACATCGCCTGAGTCAGACCCAGCGAACGTCCCGCCTGTTCCTCTTCGTACAGCCGTGTCGAATCGATCAACACACTCCAGCGCGGGGAAAACCCGATCGCGCGCGCAGTACGCATGTTCACAGTAGGTCTTGTGTCCTGTGTGAAAGGAAGGTCGATATTGGCCGGATCATCGCCGAGCAGGACGCGTTGCACGATCAGTGCAACCCTGCGAGAGAACCGTTGCAGAGCGTCCTGACCGGTCAAAGTCATCAGGAATCCCTGCTCGACTTCCCGGCCGCCAAGAAACGACATGCTCGGCAGACGAAGATCTATCAATCCCTGCGCCAGTTGTTCCATCTGCGACCAATCGAGTCGCAACAGCGGCGGTACATAAACCGCATCCGCATCGGACGGTATCGCGGCCAACGCGTCATCCACCGATCCATTCACAGGAATGAGGTCGATCGGTACGCCGAGTTGCTCGGCAGTTTCATCGGCGTATTCATAAAAGGCCGGAATCGCTTCGATCGTCATTTCGTCGACGAACACGGCGAGTTTGTCGAAGCCGGTAATCGATCGAAAGATCTCGAGGTCTTCGGGGATGCTTCTGAACGTCGAGATGTACGTGAAATTATGCCGCCCACTCGTGGTTCCACGCCGTGGAAACCCCTGGCTCTCGGCATCGGGGACGATCAGTGCGATCAGCGGTTTCCGCGGATTCTCTATGTGGCCGGCTTCGTGCGATGCGACCAGCCCGAAGGTCAGCACGATGTCGACTTCCGGGTCGTTCAAAAGGCTGTTCAGGGCGCTGTTGACGCCGTCTGCGGTCCAGTCACCGTGAATCTGCTTATCCGGTGGGAAACGGACTTCAAACTCACCCCCCAGCAAGTCTTCGATCTCTTGCTGGATCTCATCGAGCCGGATGGTGTCCCGTGGCTGTGGTCCGTCGCGCACCGTCCCGATGGTCACAGCGGAATGCGCTACCGAAACTGAAAACATCAAGGCAATGAGGATCGGAAAACGACGCGCCATCGCTTTACTCCTGTTGTTGTTATAGGGACCGGCCGCTCGCGGGCCGCGTTCAATGCGACGGAAAGCCGTCAAACATCAGACGCACTGCTTC
>JAZFZN010000335.1:0-6833 GCA_036475515.1 Gammaproteobacteria bacterium | reverse complement strand
GCTTCGCGGCTCAGCTGACGATTGTACTTACGGCGTTGCTGGCTTCCATCGGCAGTGCGGCCGTACCGGGAGCGGGGATCATTATGCTCGTGATCATCCTGGAGGCGATCGGTGTACCGAGCGAAGGGATCGCTCTGATCCTCGGTGTGGACAGGATCCTCTATATGCTGCGCACGACGGCGAACGTAACCGGCGACGCGACTGTGTCTGTACTGGTCAACGCGAGCGAAGAACGGGTTGGGGACCTGGAGAAAATCGGGGTCAGAGAGTAATTTTTAGAAAATCGGGAAAATCGGGGTCAGAGAGTAATTTTTAAGTCCTTGATTCTTTTCAGATCGCATTCGGTCACACCTTTGTGTTTGGGCAACGCCTAAAGAATCAAGGACTTAAAAATTACTCTCTGACCCCGATTTTATTCGAGCACCATCCCGACGTGGCTGTAGCCGGCGTCAACGTAGAGGATCTCGCCGGTTATCCCAGCCGCCAGGTCGGAACACAGGAATGCCGCCGCGTTGCCGACATCTTTCGTGCTAATGTTTTTTCGCAGTGGCGCCTGATGTTGGACGTGTTCGAGAATCTTTCGGAAACCCGAAATACCGGCCGCCGCCAGCGTTTTGATCGGACCGGCGGAGATTCCGTTGACACGGATGCCCTCTGGACCCAGGTCGTTGGCCATAAACCGAATATTCGCCTCGAGTGAAGCTTTCGCCAGACCCATCACGTTGTAATTCGGGATCGCCCGGACTGCGCCGAGATAGGACAAGGTCAACAACGCTGCATCGCGCCCTTGCATCAAATCCCGCCCGTATTTTGCCAAAGCGGCAAAACTATAGCTGGAGATCTCGTGCGCGATATTGAACCCTTCTCGCGTCACACTTTCCAGATAGGTGCCGGCGAGTTGCTCCCGCGCTGCAAATGCAACCGAATGCACGACGATGTCGAGTCCGTCCCAGGTTTTGCCAAGCGTTTCGAATGCGTCGCCAAGTTGTTCGTCGCTGCTGACGTCCAAAGGCAGGCAGATGTCCGAGCCGAGTTCGTCACCCATCTTGATGACGCGATCTTTGAGTCTGTCGTTCTGATACGTGAATGCCAGTTCGGCGCCTTCGCGGTGCATCGCCTGGGCGATGCCCCATGCGATCGAGCGGTTGCTCGCGAGGCCGACGATCAGCGCGCGTTTGCCGGCGAGAAAGCCCATGGAGATACCTCGAGTCAGCCGAAGCGGGCCCGGATCGTAGCACAGCTTGAAGGATCAGCCCCCTTGCTGTCTGACGTCGACGTAGACGACCAGTTTTTGTCCAGGTTGAATGTATTTGCCCCGCGCCTTGGCGTTCCAGGCGCGTAGTTGTGTGACCGTGACGTTGAACTTCGACGATATGCGTGCCAGCGAATCACCGCGGCGGACGGTGTAGTGGATTTTGCGCCGCGTCTGAGGGGGTCCCGATCCGCGTGCGCCCTCGGTCCATACCACAAGCTCCTGGCCAACGCGCAGCGTGTCGCCCGGCGCCATACCGTTCCACTTCGCGAGACGGCCGGCGTCCACGTCAAAACTGGACGCGATCTTCCACAACGAATCTCCGCGTTCGACAACATGGCTTGTGCGATTCGCACCCCGCGGTGTGTTCTGCGTGCGCTGCAATCTGACCCCGGCGCTCAATGCGTACTCGTCAAGCGATTTCGATGCCACGGGGATCATCAGGTGATCGCCGGCGCGGATCATCGATCCACGTATACCGTTGATCTGTCGCACGACTTCGACGGTGGTGTTGTGTTTCCTGGCGATAAGGATCAGGGAATCGCCGGGGCGGATCCGATAGCGTACCCAGCGAAGCCGGTCTTCCGGTGGCAATGCAGCCAGCGATTCGGCAAACAATTCCGCTTTGTCGAACGGAACCAGCAACTGATGTGGGCCGTCAGGATCCGTAGCCCAGCGGTTGAAGCCCGGGTTCAGCAGGTACAGTGTGTCAAGGTCGGTATCGGCGAGGTCGGCAGCAGTCGCGAGATCAAGTTGACCGCCGGTGTCGACGGAAGCAAAGACCGGATCGTTGGCGATCACCGGCAAAGTCACGCCGTAGCGTTCCGGATCAGATACGAGCATCTTCAGGGCCAGCAGTTTCGGAACATAGTTGCGCGTTTCAGCCGGTAGCTTCAGTTCCCAGAACCCGGTCAGACTACCGTTGCGCGACCGGCCGACACGTCCCGGCCCCGAGTTGTATGCAGCGGTTGTCAACAACCAGTCATCGTCGAACCGTTCGTGCATCGCTTCGAGGTAGTCGAGTGCCGCACCTGTCGCTGCGACAACGTCGCGACGACCGTCGTACCACCAGTCCTGTTTCAACCCGAGTCGTTTGCCGGTACCCGGGATGATTTGCCACAAACCAGCGGCGCGTCCGTGCGAGTACGCAAACGGGTCATAGGCGCTTTCAACGATCGGCAACAATGCGAATTCGAGCGGCATCTCGCGTTCGTCGAGTTGCTCGACGATGAAGTACACATAACGTGAAGCACGTGCAAACACGCGATCGAGATACTGGGGATGCGATGCATACCACCTCAGGTGTGGCGCGATGCGGTCGGCATGTGCTTCGGAGTCCGGCAGCGCAAAACCGTCGCGGATTCGGTCGAGCAAATCGACCGGCGGCGGCGCGGGTTCATCGGCGATGACCTCGGACACCTCTTCGGATACTTCGATGACCGTTGTCGGCGGTCGTGTTGCCGGTGCGGTACGCGGTTCTAACTGATCGGGTTCAGGTAAGGGTGTGTTGAGTGTTTCGCAACCGGCGAGCAGCGGCATTGTCACGAGCCATGTCCCGAAATACGCCGGGACACACCCCCAACAACCGTTCAAAACCGATCCTTCCAGGCGCGGACGATCGCAAACACGTCGACTTCGTCCGGCAGGCTGCGACCGGCGTGTGCTTCGGCACTCGCGCGCACCGCAGGCTGGTCGCAACGCAAAAACGGATTGACTTGCCGTTCCATAGCGATCGTCGACGGCAGCGTCGGTACGCCGCTTGCACGTCGTTCTGTCGACGCTTCCAGATAATCGTCCAGTGCATCGTTTTCCGGCTCAACACACTGTGCGAAACGGAGGTTGGCAAGTGTGTACTCGTGTCCGCAATACACCCGTGTGTCATCGGGCAGCGACTTCAGTTTGTTCAATGAATCCGTCATTTGTGTCGGCGTACCTTCAAACAGTCTTCCACAGCCGGCGGAAAACAGCGTATCGCCACAGAACAGCGCGCCATGGCCATGATAAGCGATGTGCCCGGACGTGTGTCCAGGGATATCAATGACCTGGAAACGAAGCTGAAACTCGGACAGATCCACCGAATCGCCTTCGCGCAGTGCATGAGTCCGACACGGGATGTGTTCGCCCGCCGGTCCCCAGACTTCCAGGTTGAACCTCTCGACAAGCTCGCTGACACCGCCGACGTGATCCGGATGGTGATGTGTTGCGAATATTCCGATCGGAGTCAGCTCGTTGAGCTCAATGGCTTCAATGACAGGTCTGGCGTCGCCCGGATCGACGATTACGATCGACCGGGGATGCTGTGGCGCGTGGATGAGCCAGATATAGTTGTCGCGGAACGCGCGGGCCGGGGTCACTTCGAGCATTGCTATATCCTACGGAGCCACAGGATTTCTGCCACCTTCGTTTCGGGTCCGGAATGTTATGCTTCCGGCCATGTCGAATGGTTACGCCCGCATCGCGGCCTGGTTGCGGTTGCCGCTTGGCCGGGCCCTGCTTTCGGTCGAAGCCGCGGCGGTGCGTCCGGTGATCGAGGAGTTATTCGGGCTGCACGTGCTGCAGCTCGGGCACTGGAGTGAAGCAGACGAACTGATCAACAGCGCCCGTGCCCAGCACCGCGCAATCATCGGTTGTCGATCCGGAGGGCCGGCCGCAATGGTCTGCAAACCATCGCAAACAGCGATCGCTTCGGACTCCGTCGACGCCGTGCTGTTGCCGCATACCCTGGAACTGGATCCGGAACCACACGACGTTCTGCGAGAGACCGAACGAATCCTGATCGGAGAAGGTTCGGTCGTCGTGATCGGGTTCAATCCCTGGAGTTCGTTCGGTGTTCGGCGAAGTCTGTCCAACCACCGATTTCCCCCCGGGGTGCGGGGATTCATTTCAGAACGCCGCCTATGCGACTGGCTCAGGTTGCTTGGTTTCGAGATCGGTGGCGTGCAACGCCTTTTTTACCGGTTACCGATCAACAGTAAAGGTTTGCTGGAACGCACCACGGGTCTCGAACGTGTTGGTGCGAGTGTCTGGTCGCGACTGGGTGCGTCGTACGTCGTCCGGGCGAGAAAACGCGTGTTCGCAAAGGTGCAAATCAAACGCGTCAAACGCCTGCGCCGCGGAGTCGTTCCGGGTCTTGTCGAACCAACAACACGGATCAGCGAATGACTTGCCGTATCACGGACGACGGAAATGGACACGCAAGTTGAGATTTATACAGACGGCGCGTGCCGCGGAAATCCGGGCCCTGGGGGGTGGGGTGCCGTGCTGCACACCGACGGACACAAACGTGAGTTGTACGGATCTGCGGGGAACACGACCAATAATCGCATGGAATTGACCGCGGCGATCCAGGCGCTGGAGGCTTTGAAACGACCCAGCGAAATCGTGTTGTATACGGATTCTACCTATCTGAAGCAGGGCATTACCGAGTGGCTGGACGGATGGAAGGCGCGTGGGTGGCGCACTGCCTCGAAAAAGCCGGTCAAGAACGAAGACCTGTGGCGCGACCTCGAAACTGCGACACAACGTCACGATATCAGTTGGCGCTGGGTGCGTGGACATTCCGGGCACCCCGGCAACGAACGCGCCGATCGGCTGGCCAATCGGGCCATTGACGAACTGCTGGCAGCACGGTGACGACGGCGACACATCTGAGCTGTTGCTACGGCGCGCGGCTCGCGTATCATTAGTTCCCGATGCGTCACGTCGTTCTCGATACGGAAACCACAGGTCTCGAACCGGAACGCGACCACCGAATCATCGAAATCGGCTGCATCGAAATCGTCAACCGACGAATCACCGGTCGTACCTACCACCAATATCTGTGTCCCGACCGCGACATCGACGAAGCCGCACTCGACGTCCATGGCCTGACGACCGATTTCCTAAAAGACAAGCCGCGGTTCAGCGAAGTCGTCGGTGAATTCATGGAATTCATCGATAGATCAGAACTGGTTATTCACAACGCAGCGTTTGACATCGCATTCATCGACTACGAATTCGGACGTCTGCCGGACACGCCGGACACGATTACAGCGATGTGTCGTGTTACGGATACCCTGGCGCTGGCGCGACACAAGCACCCCGGCATGAAAAACAGCCTCGACGCGTTGTGCAAACGCTACGAGGTGGACAACTCGAAACGCGAGCTTCACGGTGCGTTGTTTGACGCCCGTCTGTTGGCGGAAGTCTATCTCGCGATGACCGGCGGGCAGGCCGCCTTGTTGCTGGAAGGTGATGAGGAAGATAGCGTTCTGGTCGGTGCAGAGGCCATCCGTCGTGTCGAACGCGACGGGCTCAGCCTCGTTGTGCGACGCGCAAACGCAAAAGAACGTGCCGCTCACGAAGCTTACCTTGCTGCGATCGACCGGACCAGTAGCGGTCGTTGTGTCTGGAAACATCTGGTTGAAGCGGCCGATGAGCCGGAAGACCTTCCGGAACTAGTGCTCACGACTTGATTCCGCACAGGCCAGCCGGTGAGAATCCCCGATCCGGATCGCCACGTCGCGCTGCGCGTTAATAAGGACTACGAATGCAGTACACGCTACCCCAGGCTTTCGCCAAAAACTTTCTCGGAAATTCCCCCGACTGGTTCAAGCTGACAATTCTTGCGTTCCTGGTTCTGAATCCGGTGGTGTTTGTCACGCTCGGCGGATACATCGCCGGTTGGGCGCTGGTGCTCGAATTCATCTTTACGCTGGCGATGGCGCTCAAGTGTTACCCGTTGCAGTCAGGGGGTCTGCTCGCGTTCGAAGCGATCGCCATCGGTTTGGCCACACCGGAACAGGTTTTCCACGAAACGGAACAGAACTTCCAGGTCATCCTGCTGTTGATCTTCATGGTCGCAGGCATCTTTTTTCTGAAAGACCTGTTGCTGTATATCTTCACGAAAATCGTTGTAAAGATTGAGTCCAAAACGCTGTTGTCGTTGTTGTTCTTATTGACAGCCGCAGTGTTGTCGGCGTTTCTGGACGCACTCACGGTAACTGCGGTCGTGATCACCGTGGCGGCCGGGTTCTATGCCATCTATCACAAGGTCGCTTCAGGAAAACAGTTTCACCACGATCATTCCGACGACGACGACACACAGGTTCACGAACTGCATCGTGAAGATCTCGATCAGTTCCGCGCGTTCCTGCGCAACCTGATGATGCACGCGGCCGTCGGTACCGCCCTGGGTGGTGTGACGACGCTCGTCGGCGAGCCGCAGAACCTGCTGATTGCAGAAATCGCCGGCTGGGGGTTCGTTGAATTCTTTGTGCGCATGGCGCCAGTCTCGATGCCCGTTTTCTTCGTCGGCATGGTGACCTGTGTCGTGCTCGAGAAAACGCGCTGGTTTGGTTATGGGGCACCGCTTCCGGCAGTCGTACGCGGGGTTCTCGTTGATTTCGACCGCGAGGAAGAACAGAAGCTGGGTATCCGTCAACGCGTGTCGTTGATCTCCCAGGCTGCTGTTGTCGTGTTTCTCATGCTTGCTCTCGGGTTCCAGGCCGGGGAGGTCGGTCTGGTCGGTCTGGCTGTCATCGTACTCGCGACTGCATCGACCGGTATCGTCGAGGAACACCGCCTGGGTAAGGCTTTTGAA
>JAZFZN010000334.1:0-2665 GCA_036475515.1 Gammaproteobacteria bacterium | reverse complement strand
GCCCTACTCGCGTCAGTCGCTGTAGACGGAGAGACCGAATCCAAAACCGACGAGAGCGGACCCTCCGAGGGGCCCGGTGAACCGGCATTGGGGGGAGACACCGCCGCAATGGTCCAATCGGTGTTTGAAGGCACGGACGCGTCCGAAGCCGACTCGCCCGATGGGTCCGACCCGGGCAACGAACCGGACGAATCCGACGAGCGGCAGGAGCCGGATGACGACTCAGACAAGACCGGATAGCGCCGGTACGATCATTCCTTGTCGGGCTGTTCCTCCGGAGATGCCTGCACAAAGGCGTCAATTTCGCGACATTTAGCGTCAACTTCAAGGATGTTCGGATAGGGTTCGAGATTGCATTCGAACCGACGTGCATTGTAGACCTGCGGCACGAGGCACAGATCGGCCAGCGTCGGGGTCGTCCCGACGCAAAACCGGTCACGACCCCGATCCCCGGCCAGCCGGGTTTCGATCGCAGCGAACCCGGCCGCGATCCAGTGGCAATACCAGCCATCGCGCGCCTCCTTCGGAACACCGAGCGGTTCATCGAGGTATTGCAGGACACGCAGGTTGTTCAGTGGGTGGATGTCGCAGGCGATGCTCAGGGCCAGTGCCCGGGTGTGCGCACGCAGCACCGGGTCCTGCGGTAGCAACGGCGGTTCGGGATAGCGCTCGTCGAGATATCCGATGATTGCCAGCGACTGGGTCAGAACCACGTCACCGTCCCGCAAGGTCGGTACCAACTGTTGTGGATTGAGGGCGCGGTAGCTGTCCGAATGTTGTTCTCCGCCGTCACGGACGAGGTGGACCGGTACCGACTCGTAGTCAATCCCCTTGAGATTGAGTGCGATCCGCACCCGGTACGCCGCCGTACTGCGCCAGTAGGTGTAAAGCTTCAACTCAGTCGCCGTGCCGTACGACCGTCTGTGCGATGCTGCCAAAAACCGACCGATCATTTGCATCACGCATTTCGATCAGCACACGATCACCGAACTTCATAAACGGCGTACGCGCCTCGCCGGAAGCGATGATCTCGAGCACACGTCGTTCAGCGAGACACGACGCACCTTTCGATTCGTCCTGGTTTGCAATCGTCCCGGATCCGACGATCGTGCCCGCCGACAACGGACGGGTTTTCGCGGCGTGGGCGATCAATTCGTAGAAACTGAATTGCATGTCGACACCACAATCCGGATGACCGAATGGCTGGCCGTTCAGATACGTCAGCAACGGAAGGTGCACTTTGCCATCGCGCCAGTTGTCACCGAGTTCGTCCGGTGTCACCGCCATCGGTGACAAAGCCGACCTTGGTTTGCTGTTCAGGAAACCGAATCCCTTGCCAAGTTCCGCCGGAATGAGGTTCCGCAACGATACATCGTTGACCAGCACGATCAGCCGGATATGGTCACCCGCACCCTCTGGAGCAACGCCCATCGGCACATCGCCGGTGATCACACAGACCTCGGCTTCGAAATCGATGCCGTAGTCCTCACTGGCAACTTCGATCGGATCGGTGGGCGCAAGAAAACCATCAGACACGGCCTGGTACATCAGCGGATCGGTCTGGAAGCTCGGCGGCATTTCCGCACCACGCGCTCTGCGTACACGTTCGACGTGGGCGAGGTAGGCCGAACCGTCCACAAACTGGTATGCGCGTGGCAAAGGCGATGCCAGTGCGTTGACGTCGACAGCAAAGGCATCCGCGGGCTGACCGTTGTTCAAGCTGTCATAAACGTCTATGAGCTGTGGCGCCGCTGTTTCCCAATCCTCCAGCGCAGCCTGCAAGGTCGGCGCGATCGAGGCGACCGATACTGCATTTTCGAGGTTGCTGTCGACGACAATCAGCGTCCCGTCGCGCCCGCCGGCGCGCAACGTGGCGAGTTTCATGTTTGTCCCTCTGTCAGGAGTAGTCGTGTTCTAAGTGTTCTTCCAGGAATCGACGTAGCCGCCCCACTCCACCGCTACCGCGGCTTCTCCGACTTCCAGCGCGTCGCGTGTATCCATCATGACCGCGACCTCGTTGGTTCCCGGTGACTTCTGTTCCAGCATGTTCTCCAGCGCTTTGGGATGCGGGCCATGTGTGAAGCCACAGGGATGGAACGTGATCATTCCCGGGTGGATGTTGTCCCGCGAGAAAAACTCCCCCGCGTGGTAGAACAACACTTCATCGAAATCGTCGTTGTTGTGGAAAAAAGGAATCTTCAGCGCGCCTTCGTCTGTTTCAAACGGCCTCGGAACAAACGTACAGATTACGAAACGATTGGCCAGAAACGTCGTGTGGGCCGAAGGCGGAAGATGATAGCGATGACTCATCACCGGCCGGATGTCACGCCAGTTCAAACGCACCGGAAGCAGGTCACCATGCCAGCCGACCGCATCGAGGGGGTTGTACGGGAATGTGATGGTCGTGTATTCACCGCGTCTCTTGGCGACGACACGCCACTGTTGGTCGTCTGACTGCTGAGCGACGAAGGTGTCGTCGATCGATGGCACATCGAGGACGGCCGGATCGAAAATGGCATGCGGTCCCAGAAGACCCTTGTCGGGCAGTCGGTAGGAATCGTTGGTCGCCTCGATCAGCAACGCCCGAAACTGGCCATCCGGATTGATACGCCACATCGTGCCCCGTGGCAACATCACGTAGTCACCTTCGGTCACTCGCAGATGC
>JAZFZN010000333.1:0-2571 GCA_036475515.1 Gammaproteobacteria bacterium | reverse complement strand
CGTCCTCTCGGTTGTAGCTGCGGATTCGGTCGCCACCGTGGTCGCGTGCGACGTCACAGGCCATCTGTGCGGCCGACATCACGCGGTCCGTTGTCATGGACCGTTCGGTCTCGACAACACCGACACTGACCGTCACCCGGATCGGTTCTCCCGACCAGAGCAAATTGAACTCGCGTACGAATTCGCGAAGTTTGCGTGCGACCCATTCGGCACCCGGACCGTCGGTTTCGAGCAACACGGCGAATTCATCGCCACCGACACGTGCCAGTGTCCGGTTGTTCTGGAACTCACGAACGAGCAGACCACCGATCTTCTCGATGACCATATCGCCAGCCTCATGACCAAAGGTATCGTTGACGACATGCAGCTGGTCGATGTTGATGTGGAGCAGACAGTGTGTTGTGTCGCTCGCGAGGGCGCGTGCGACGAAGTGTTGCAAACCATTGCGTCGGATCAGACCGGTCGTCGGGTCATAGATCGTCTGTAGGATCCTGGAAGCTTTTCGCGAAAGTACAGACAACAGGTTTTTGTCGCTGTTGACAAAACCGGGATCTTCATCATTGCGGAAGATCGCCATGACACCGCAGACCTGATCGCGTCCGAGATGGACGGGTGCGCAGAGCAGACGTCCCGGCCATTGTGCGCGCAAGCTGGCGTTATGCGCCTCCTCTGGCGTGTTGAACACCAGTTCCCGGTCCTGGACACGTACCCAGTCGTAGACAATGTTCCGCAGCCCGTTGACGGCTTTCCTTTCGTCGGACAGCGGGCGGTCAGGGGATGCCGCCGTTACAACGAAATCCTTGCCACGCAGCATCAGCACCGCCAGTGCCACGTCCATGTGTTCACGGCAGCGATCCACGAGTTCGTCCATGGTTTCGAGGGCCTCGCGGTAGTGAGTCACGCGGTCTTCGGTGAAGAACAGAAGGTTCAGTTCCTCGTAACGTGCCGCGAGCTCTTCGCTCATCGTGTCCAGTTCACGATTGAGACGTACCTCAGAACTGATGCACTCTGTGATGCCGTCGAACAGAGACTGGCGAATCGAGGTATCCTCGTCGGCCACGAAGACCGCATAACCGGTATCGTTGTCGCCCTCACGGAGCGCCGCGATGTAGGTATGGCGTCCGTCGTTCAGCGTGCTTGATCGGGTCCCCCGATTCGCAGGAACATCGAAACAAGCGTCCGCCAGTGTTGCCGATGACGACCAGCACGCACGACCTTGAGTGTCCGCAATGACCAGCGTGCATCCGGCGGGCAACAATGCACCGTACTTGTCGAACTCGATCTGGTTGAGCTGCTCGTTCATGTCGCCGGACCTTCGAAATAGGTCTCGAGGCCTCCCAGCAGCTTGCGGATGCTGACGGGCTTTTCGAGAAAGATCGTGTTCGGCAACACCTTGACCCAGTGCCGGTGCTCGTCGGCGGTCACTGCGGTTAGAACGAGATTCAGAAACTCACGTTCGGGCAACTCCTGTTCGATGCGTTCGCAAAGCTCACGGCCGTTCATGCGTGGCATTTCGATATCGGTGATCAGTACATCCGGTGTTTCGACACGGAGACGATCCAGTGCATCGGCGCCGTTGGAGACGGCTTCGACGGCATAGCCCGCGCGTGTCAGTGCTCGCGACAACAAACGCACGACATGGGGCTCGTCTTCTGCGATCAGTACGCGTTTCATGTCATATCGCCAGTTTGATCGCCTCCGCGTCTTTCCAGAGACGGATTGTGAATTCCGTCCATTCGCCCGGTTCGCTGTCGACGGCAAGATCGCCGTGGTGGAGCTGCACGATGTTGCGTGCCAGCGCGAGTCCCAGGCCGTGGCCGCGTACAGCGCGTACCGGCTCTGATTCCGAGCGATAGAACTTCTCAAAAACCCGCTCCCGTTCTTCGGCTTCGATGCCGATGCCCGTGTCGCGTACGCAAATTTTGAGTTCGCCGTCCGACTCATCGACGGACAGCGACACGGTTCCATCCGGGCGGTTGTACTTGATGGCGTTCGTCAGCAGGTTGTTGACGGCGATGCGTAGCAAAGCCTTGTCGGCGACGATCGGGCTGATGTTCTTCGGCAGGTCGATCTCGAACTTGATGTCGTCGCGTCTGGCACCGCGCTTGACGGCTTCGAAAGTGTCTTCGAGCATCTCGCCAAGTCGCACGCGTTGTCTATCAATTGCGAGACTACCCATCTCGATTTTCGTGATGCTCAGCAGGTTGCCGATCAGATCGCTGAGGCGTTCGACTTCGTCGCGGATGACGTTATGCGCTTCGATGCGGAATTCTTCATTGTCGCCGTCTTCGCCCTGCAATGATTCGGAATACATCCCGAGCACGTTCAGTGGTGCTTTGAGTTCGTGGGCAACGTGGGCGACGAATTCACCACGTGCGTTGCGTGCCATCACCTCTCGAGTGATGTCGCGGAACACGATCAATGTTCCCAACGACGGCGAGTCGTCATTGGGCGAGAACAACGGATACGCGGAGGCGGCAATGGTTTTCTGCGGATCCTGTTCCGGCTGGAACTCGAACGACTTGCTCAGATAATCCGCGGGACGTTGACCGGAACAGTTGTTCAGGAACT
>JAZFZN010000332.1:0-3209 GCA_036475515.1 Gammaproteobacteria bacterium | reverse complement strand
AGGGTTATTCCGGGTTTACCTATCGGCACATCGCCGAACCGCTTGGCATCCGCAATGCCGCGGTCCACTACCATTTTCCGAGCAAAACGGATCTCGGCGTTGCACTGATCGAACGCTATCGGGACGTCCTCAGAAAGGGCACCTCCGAATTCATGCGCCATGGCGGTGACCCGCTGGTGCAGATCGAGGGTTATTTCCTGTTCTGCCGCCACGAATACAGCGAATGCGATCGCATCTGCCCGATCGGCATCATGGCCGGCGACTATTACAACCTGCCCGAAAAGATGCGCGAAACCGGGCGCCTGCTGGTCGAGGAAACCCTGGCCTGGCTGACCAAAGTGCTCGAACTCGGCCGGGAAGAGGGCATCTTCGGGTTCGAAGGCAAACCGGCGGCGAAAGCCCTGATGTTGCAGGCGGCCCTGCAAGGGGCGGCCGAGATCGGTCGCATCACCGGCAATCGTGGATTGTACGAGGACGCGATCGCCCAGGCACGCACTGACCTCGGGTTGCCGCAGCAGACAGCGGACTCAACCGTCGAGGATGCGACGAAGTTGCTTCGGCAGTCCGGCAGCAAGAACCTGCAGGACGCTGCACAAGCTCAAGCGCGCCGCGATGCTTCGCCGCTGGAGAGCTAAAAAAATTTTCTTAACCAACTTACTTATAGATAAGTCAGGAGAACACAAGTGTACGTTTCAACTTCAACACAACAGGAATGGTCCCGGATCGCCGTCGACACGCGCCGACACGACTTTGCCGCCGGACTGTGGTGGCGTCTTCTTGGACTGATGGCCGGTGCCGCCGCCGCGGCGACCGCCTTGCTCGCAATTGGTTTCGCCGGGCCGTTAGGGGCGCAGCTGACCGCCGCCTGGTTGTTCAGCTGCGGACTCCTGGGAATAGCCGGCGCCTGGCTCGCCACTTCGCCGGTCCGTGTTGGTGTCGGTGTGGTTGCCGCGGTCGTTTGTCTGGGCGCGGCGTTCGCCGGTCCGGAGTGGCAAGTTGCCGGGCTGGCTGTCGCCGGACTGTGGAGTGCTGCGGCACCTTTCGCAGGACACGGCACACGAGTCGCAATGGCAACCCTTCATGTGGCGACCGCGGTTGGTCTGGCGATCTGAGCCGGTCAGTGTTTTTCAGTCGCGAGTGTTTCGAGTCGTTCTGCGGTCGTACGTATCTGCGTCTGCAGACGGTTCTTGACCAGCAATGACCCGATCAGTGGAGGAATAAAAAAGCCCGGTTCGAGTTCTGAGTGATATATGACCCTGGTTCCCGCGCCTTCGGATTCGAATTGCCACACCGCGTGACCGGCGTCGAAGTCATCATTCGGAACGATGACCGCAGAGACCCGGCCATCGTCCTCATTCGTCACGTCCTGCAACAGCTCCATCTCGAGGCAGAAAAAAACCACACAATCTTCGATTCGGGTCAAAACCCGCACGCGTCCGTCATCGCGCTCAATGATGCGACTTTCTTTGACGTATGGATTGAGGTCGCCGAGTTGTTCGTAGTCCAACAACAGTTCGCGCACGCGAGCGACGGGTGCCGCCACGATGAAAGAAGCTTCTGTCGTATAGATACCCCGTTCGCGCGCTACGGTCAGCTCGTCGAGTTCGGCTGCCTGGGCGATGGCCGCACAGGTCACGACCGCAAGAAGCAACACGCGTTCCATCATCCTAGTGTGTCACAGAGCTACAGGGGTCTGTTGTTTGACTCTGTTTTTTTGTGTTCGTCCCCTCTATCGTGGCGAGATGCGTGCGATGGTGCTTCAGAGTCGCGGGCGTCTGGATCTCGAAGAGCGACCGGTCCCCGAACCGGGCCCGGGCCAGGTGTTGTTGCGCGTACAGGCTTGCGGTGTTTGTCGAACGGACCTGCACCTGTTCGACGAGGAACTACCGAATATCCCCTATCCGATCGTGCCTGGTCACGAAATCGTCGGGACGATCGAAGCCGTCGGCGAAGGTGTCCGGTTCACGGTCGGAGACCGCTGTGGAGTCCCATGGCTCGGCTGGACCTGCGGAGCATGTTCCTTTTGTCTTCACGAGCAGGAGAATCTTTGCGATTCGGCCCGATTCACCGGATACCAGATCAACGGCGGATACGCCGACTACACAATCGCCGATGAACACTTTTGTTTTCAGCTGTCGGCAGCAGAAGACGACGTCTCGATTGCGCCGTTGTTGTGTGCGGGTCTGATCGGTTTCCGCTGTCTTTCGATGTGTGGGGATGCAAAAAGGCTCGGTTTGTATGGATTCGGTGCTGCCGCCCACATCCTCGCGCAGGTCGCCGTGTATCAAGGGCGGGATGTTTTCGCTTTTACGCGTCCCGGTGACGTTACAACGCAGTGTTTTGCGAAAAAGCTCGGTGCAGTGTGGGTCGGTGGTTCCGATACAAAGCCCGACGTTCAACTCGACGCCGCAATCATCTTTGCACCGGTCGGTACGCTTGTACCGACAGCGCTGAAAGCGGTGCGCAAGGGCGGGGTCGTCGTTTGCGGTGGCATACACATGTCGGACATCCCGGCGTTTGCCTATGCCGATCTGTGGGGCGAGCGCCAGCTCCGATCCGTCGCGAATCTGACCCGCCGCGATGCCGAAGAGTTTCTGGCACTGGCACCGAAGATTCCTGTACGCACGACCACCGAGGTATTTCCGCTCGAGGACGCGGCCATGGCGCTGCAACGACTCCGGGACGGAACGATCGAGGGTGCGGGCGTCCTTGTCACAGAGTGACAGATCATGCGCGGGCGCTGGGTCTTTCCGAAACCCGCTGGTACCAGCGGTGGGTGTGCTCGAGCGTGTCGGGCAACTGCATGTCGACACGGCGTGCAAAATCGACAGTCACGAATGCCGTAATGTCAGCGATCGAAAAATGATCCCCGACGACATAGGGTCTGCTCTCGAGGATTTCTTCGAGCACGCTGAAGAAGATATCGATGCGTATGCGCCCGCGTTCCGCCAGTGCGGGTATCCGTGGGTGGTTCGTCGGACCCGGTAACGCGCGGTTCGCGAAAGCAGGATGAGCGTTGCGCAAGGCTTCGACGACGGCGAGAAATCCGTCCAGTTCCATCCGTCGATTCCACATCTCGATCAGGGCCTGTTCTGTCGGACCTTGCCCCATCAGGGGAGGAGCCGGTTGCAGGGCTTCGAAGTACCTGCAGATCGCGACCGATTCACAAATGTGCGTTCCGTCATCGAGTTCCAGCACGGGGACAAAAC
>JAZFZN010000331.1:0-4838 GCA_036475515.1 Gammaproteobacteria bacterium | reverse complement strand
GTTCGACCAGGATGTCGATCGCTTCAACCGGTTGACCGCGCGCAAACAGTGCGGTACCGCGCACACGCATCGCTTCTGCCGCCAGATCATCCGGCACCGACGTCATCTCATCCAGGATCTGAATCGCCACGCCGGGGTCGCCACGTTTTACGGCAATGTCGGCTGTATACAATGAATACCGATCGCGTTCCGAATCACTGAGGCGTTCGGTATCGACCGGTTCGAGTATGCGTTGTGCGCGCTGCCATTGATCGGACAGCAGCCAGGCTTCGGCCGCACGCAGACGATAGCTGTCCGAGTTCTCGCGTTGTGCCAGTTTCTCGTACTTGCGTGCAGCAGACTCGTACCGCCCGGCGTCGTAGTAGGCTTCAGCGCGTCTGACTTCCGGTGCGCTCGAACCGACCGATGCACGCATACCGGTACTGCCGGTTTCGCAAGCGTTCAAAAGCGAAACCAGCGCGCACAACAAAAGCGCGTTGCACAAACGTCTGGTCGACAGATCTTGCATAAGCTCCGAACCCGAAGGAGGATCGTTGTACTGTACCTGATGTTCTTACGGCTGTTGGCGGCGCACGACGCCGCACTCAGGTTCTCCTAGTGTCTTAGAGTGAGTCTAGCAGTGTCAAACCAATTTGGCCGACTCTGGGTGGTCGCGACACCGATCGGTAATCTCGGTGACCTGAGTGAACGGGCCCGGGAAGCATTGCGGGATGCGGACCTCGTCGCCGCCGAGGACACGCGCCGTACCGGCCGCCTGTTGTCGACGTTCGGTATCGACACCGAATTGATATCCGTACACGAGCACAACGAAGCACAACGGGTGCCGGTGCTGATCGAACGTCTGTTGGCCGGAGAAACAATTGCACTGGTCAGCGACGCCGGGACCCCGCTGGTCAGCGATCCCGGATATCGACTGGTTGCCGCAGCAGCCGGGCAGGGTATCGATATCAGCCCGATCCCGGGTGCCTCAGCGTTGCTCGCCGCCTTGTCGATAGCCGGTCTTCCCAGCGATCGTTTCTGCTTCGAGGGTTTCCTTCCGTCGAAACGACCGCCACGACGCAAACGACTGAACGAACTGGCAGCGGAAGATCGAACGCTGATTTTCTATGTATCGGTGCATCGTTTTGCCGACGTGCTGGCCGATGTTGCCGAGGTTTTTGGCGGCACACGCCGCGCGGTCCTCGCGCGTGAACTGACGAAACTCCACGAAAGCATTTACCGTGGCGCTCTCGAGACTCTGGCCGAGCAAGCGCGCAGCGGTGCAATTCCGGGCAAAGGTGAATTCGTCCTCGTCGTTGAAGGTTCCGACGCGCCGGATCACACGGGGATCGATACAGATGCAGTCCTCGCTGCATTGCTCGAGGAGTTGCCACCGGCTCAAGCGGCGCGGCTCGCGGCCAAACTGACCGGGACCCGCAAACGCGAGCTTTACGAACTGGCGAAGAAGTCGCGAGCCCGGAGCCGCCAGTCTTGAGTCTCGCTGCAGATCACAGACTCACGACTCAGTAAAGAGAAAAGGGAGCCGGCCGATAAGCCGGGTTCTGTCGTGGGCAACCATCCATCTGGGATGCACGTCACCGTGCACCTCGTGCGACCGACCCGGGAGCGATACGTGCGGGCCACACCACTCCCCTATTTGGTCTTGCTCCGAACGGGGTTTGCCGTGCCGCGGTGTGTTGCCACTCCGCGCGGTGCGCTCTTACCGCACCTTTTCACCCTTACCCTGCATACGCGGGGCGGTTTGTTTTCTGTGGCACTTTCCGTAGGCTCGCGCCCCCCAGGCATTACCTGGCGTCCTGCCCTGTGGAGCCCGGACTTTCCTCCCGCGCATGCGGGCGGTTGCCTGGCCGGCTCCCGCATACAAGTCTATCGCCGAAACGTTCACTGTCCATAGACACCGTTTCCAATCACCTGGTTTCAGCGGATCTGCCCCAGCCTCAAGGGGTTTGGCAGCAAGTTGCCGCAAGATTCTGATTTTGATTGTCAAATGAACCGGAAAAGCGCCAAGAACGCGATGTATAGGCTGCTAAGTTGCTGTCCGGAAACAGTTTCCTGGACGCAGTCGGTTGACAGCCTAGAATCCCACGAGCATAGTGGCGTAAAGTGGTAAAAAGTGGGAAAAAATGGGTCCAAGTGCCCGTTCTGATCTGCAATGTTCCGCGGTGCAAACCGAGTCACACTCGACGCCAAAGGCCGTCTCGCGATACCGACGCGGCATCGGCAGCGTATCGCCGACCGCTGCGACGGGCAAATGGTTGTGACGGTTGACCGCGACTATTGTCTGTTGCTTTACCCGCTGCCCGACTGGGAAGAAATCGAACGCAAGCTAAACCGGTTGCCGAGTCTGGATCGGCAGGCCCGACGTCTGCAGCGGTTGATGGTGGGCTACGCGACTGAGGCTGAACTCGATAAGAGTGGTCGGCTGTTGTTGCCGGCCGAACTGCGGGAGTTCGCGGGTCTGAACAAACACACGATGCTGATCGGCCAGGGCAATAAATTCGAACTGTGGGACGAGGAACGCTGGTGCGCGCGGCGCGACGAGTGGCTCGCCGCGGAGGAGGCAAGCGGCCAAGACCTTTCGGCCGAGCTCGAATCGCTGTCGCTTTGAAGTAAGTGCGGGGTGCGCAGACCCATCGACCGGTGCTTCGGGACGAGATCCTCGAAGCCCTCCGGATCAGGCCGGACGGATGCTATCTCGATGCGACCTACGGGAGAGGTGGCCACAGCGAGGGCATTGCGGCAAGTCTGGGTAGAGACGGAATGTTGATCGCAGTCGATCGCGATCCGGAAGCCGTCGCGCATGCAAGGAAGCTGTTTGCGGACGACACGCATATACGTGTTGTTCAGGGGAACTTCGGGATGCTCAGGGAAATCGTGGGGCGCTGCGGCTGCGCAGAGGTCGATGGCATTGTCATGGACCTCGGTGTTTCTTCACCGCAACTCGACGATCCAGATCGGGGTTTCAGTTTTATGCGTTCCGGACCGCTGGATATGCGGATGGATCCGGAATCGGGGATCAGTGCTGCCGCGTGGCTCGCCAACGCGGCCGAGAAAGACATCAGCGACGTGCTGAAACGTTACGGAGAAGAGCGTCACCATCGCCGCATTGCCCGCGCGATCGTACAGACACGCGATGGCCGGGGTGATCAGCCACCGACAGCGATCACCACCACCGGGCAACTCGCCGGAATCGTCACCGCAGCCGTGCCAAAACACGAACCTGGCAAGCATCCCGCGACACGCACGTTCCAGGCAATCCGGATCTTCATCAACGACGAACTCGGTGCACTCGAAACGGCACTGGACGATTCGGTGGATATCCTCGCCCAGGGCGGACGGTTGTGTGTCATCAGTTTTCATTCGCTCGAGGACCGCATCGTCAAGCGTTACTTCAGGGATCGAGAACGCGGCGATCCGAGGTGGGCCGGGCTGCCGCAAATGCCCGAAGAAGCGCGACCGGTACTGAAACGAATCGGCAAGGCCATCAGGCCGTCGCAGGCAGAAACCGAACACAACCCGCGGGCGCGCAGCGCTGTGTTGCGCGTCGCAGAGAAACTCGCGTGAAAGACCGGCACCTATTGATCGCAATCACAGCGGCGCTCTCGATCGCCGTTGTCGCATCGGCGATCGGTGTCGTTTACAGCAAACACGAAGCACGCAAAGCATTTGTTGAATTGCAGGAATTGATTGCTGAACGCGATGCGCTGGAAATCGATTGGGGGCGTCTGCGACTCGAGCAAAGCGCCTGGGCCGCTCACGGACGTATCGAACGCATGGCGCACGACAACATCGCGATGGAAATTCCGGAGGCGGAAGACATTGTCATCGTGACGCGATGAGCAAACGCACAACAAGAACAAGAGCAGTACGACAACTTTGCTGGCGCAGCCGAGCAGTGTTTGCCGTATTCCTGCTCGCGACGCTGATATTGCTGGGACGTGCAGTTCAGTTGCAGGTACTCGACACAGCGTTTCTTGCAGAGCAGGGCGACGCACGCCATTTGCGCACCGTGCAGATATCGGCACACCGTGGCGCGATCGTCGATCGACATGGAAAACCACTTGCCGTCAGTACACCGGTCGATTCGGTCTGGTCCAACCCGAAGGACGTACTGGCCGAGCCGGCACGCATTGCAGAACTTGCGAACCTGCTCGGTTTCGATCCGAAGACCCTGCGCAGCAGGCTGGAGAACCGCAGGGATCGTGAGTTCGTTTACCTGCGGCGTCACATGCCACCCGACGAAGCCGCGCGGGTCAAAAAACTCGGTGTACCGGGCGTACACCTATCCCGCGAATACCGTCGGTACTACCCCGCTGGCGAAGTTACAGCGCATTTGCTCGGGTTCACCGATCCGGACGACAAGGGACTCGAGGGACTGGAACTCGCCTACGACCATTGGCTTGTCGGAACGCCTGGAGCCAAACGCGTACTCAGGGACCGGCTCGGACGCGCCGTAGACGACATAGAAAACGTCAGCGCACCGCAACCGGGCCGTACACTGACGACCAGTATCGATTTGCGCATTCAGTATCTCGCGTACCGGGAACTGAAATCCGCGATTCAGAGCCTTGGTGCGCGTTCGGGGTCGGTAATCGTTCTCGATGTCACGACGGGCGAAGTACTGGCGATGGTCAACCAACCGTCGTACAACCCGAACGATCGTTCGGCGTATTCGGTTGCAAGCTACAGAAACCGCGCAGCGACCGACATCTTCGAACCCGGATCCAGTTTCAAACCGATCGTTCTCGCGGCGGCCCTCGAGGCCGGCCACGTAACTCCGACGACGGTAATCGATACCTCCCCGGGTCTCATGCGCATCGGTTCCTGGACCGTGCAGG
>JAZFZN010000330.1:0-2301 GCA_036475515.1 Gammaproteobacteria bacterium | reverse complement strand
CGCACAACGCGGTACGTCGGGCCGTGATGTCATCGATGTTGGCACCACGGTCGAGGAGACACTCAGGCTCGCTGAGGCAGACGCACGTGCTTTCGGCATGACCATTCAGCTGGATTGTGAATCAGATCTTCCCCCGGTCATCGCTGATCCGGTACAGATCCAGCAGGTGGTCTTGAATCTCCTGCGCAATGCGCTCGAATCCCTGGAAGAGGCCAACAATCGGACTCAACCGATCCGGATTGAGGTTCGCGGTAAGGCGCCCGACGATATTGCGGTCCGCGTCACTGACTACGGGGTAGGCATACGAGACGAAGACCGCGCGCATCTTTTTGAACCGTTTCACACGACGAAAGATGCCGGCATGGGGATCGGTCTCGCGATCAGTCGCACCATCATCACGGCGCACGGCGGGGAGCTGAGCTTCAAGCCGAACCCGGAGGGTGGCGCCGTGTTCGAATTCACTCTGCCAACAACAATCGGAGTCGAGAGCAACGAACGATGACACACGATACAGCAACTGTTTTTATCGTCGACGACGATGAGGCCGTCCGGGACTCCCTGAGCATGTTGATGAGATCCGTGAGCCAGAAAGCCGAAACCTTCTCTTCGGCGCGGGAGTTTCTGGAACAATATGATCCGGAGCGATCCGGTTGTCTGGTCCTCGATATCCGCATGCCGGGTATGAGTGGCATGGAGTTGCACCAAGAACTCCGTGACAGAGGAGCGATCCTGCCGATCATCTTTGTGACGGGTCACGGGGATGTACCGATGGCGGTGGAAGCGATGCAGCGTGGCGCCGTCGATTTCCTGCAGAAACCCTACCGTGACCAGGATCTGCTCGATCGAATCAACGCAGCGCTGGACCTCGATACGAAGAATCGCGCCGAACTCGGCCAGGTGGACACAATTCGTGAACGTATTGAAACGTTGACACCACGGGAGCGTGAAGTGATGGAGATGGTCGTCAACGGAAAAGCAAACAAAGTTATTGCTGCCGACCTCGGCGTCAGTCAACGCACGGTCGAGATTCACCGTGGTCGGGTTATGGAAAAAATGCGCGCTCGTTCACTCGCACATTTGGTCCGTATGGCTATCACGGCACGCAGCTAGTTCTCCTACCTTACGGGCGTACGTAAAAGCCCGTATTACCTTACTTTCGAAGCCACAAGATACTGCACACGATAGGTACCGTTGCAGCGCGCAACGGCGTGCTGACGACCGGAAATACCGATGACAAAAACAGTTCCCGAATCTTCTAACCCACTCGTCTGTGTCATCGACCAGGACGCGGAGGTGCGGGAGTCACTGGTTGCGTTACTTACCGCCGAGGAGCTGGACGTCAGAACCTACGAAAACGCCGAAGCTTTTCTCGAAACCATCGGTGATCGGCAGCCGGATTGCATCATTGTCGAGCTGAATCTTCCGGAGATGACAGGACTCGAGTTGTTGAGACAAATCTCAGCGCGCAAGGTCAGGCTTCCATCGATTCTTCTGTCAAGCGATAGCGATGTTGCGACTGCTGTACAGAGTATCCGTGCTGGCGCGATCGACTTCATCGAAAAACCATTCGTCAATCGCGTATTGCTGGCACGTGTTCGCGAGGCTCTGGGTTCGACCAGATAGAAGCACATGCGTCCGCCCTACTGGTTGCTTGCTCTCCCCTTGCTCGTAGCAGGTTCCGCGTTCGCGGATGACACCACCTCTTTCTGGGATCAGCTCAGCGATGGGGATTTCAGCCTGGATTTCCGTTATCGCTATGAGTTTGTCGACGATGCCAATTTCAACAAGGACGCGTACGCGTCCACATTGCGTACGCGCATGACCTATGCGAGCCCGACCCATCGTGGCCTGTCGTTCCTGCTCCAGGCGGACAACGTCAGCACGATCGGGAACGACCTGTACAACAGCACACGAAACGGGGTGATCGACCGACCCGTCGTCGCCGATCCGAAAGGTACGGAGTTCGACCAGGCCTATCTGCAATGGGCAGGGGATCGCGGCACAACATTACGGCTCGGCCGCCAGTACATCAATCGCAACAACCAGCGTTTCATCGGCACTGTCGGTTGGCGTCAGAATGAACAGAGCTACGATGCATTCGGGGTCGGGACGGACCGGTTCGAGTCTTTCGAGCTGAACTACGCGTACGTGGAAAACGTCAATCGAATTTTCGGTCCGGAAGACGGCGTGCCGTCAGCAAACTTCAAGAGCGACTCTCATTGGCTTGACGCGAAGTATTCCGGATGGAGTCAGGCTCTCCTTGCCGGCTATGCCTACCTGCTCGACCTGGAGAACTCGCCG
>JAZFZN010000329.1:0-7815 GCA_036475515.1 Gammaproteobacteria bacterium | reverse complement strand
GGTGCCACCCAGGAAAACTCCGCTGGCTCCCGGCGTTTCGACGGCTGCGCCCGCGACGGCCGCGCCGCCCACCACACCACCAAGTTCCACCGACGCAACGCGCCGGTCAAGATCGTTGTACAGGTTGCGTTGTTGCTGGCGCGCCTCGTTTACCAGGTGTTGCAGTGTTTCCACTTCACCACGCAACAACCGGATCTCCTCAGCGACCTGCTGATCCACGGATGCCAGTTCGATGAGACTGTCGTTATGGACGATCCGCTCGACCTGCTCCAGACGGTTCTCAATGTCATTGAGCTGCAACATCACCGGATCGTCTTCCGGATAGGAGCAGCCACCAAGCCACAGAGTGACAACGACAAGACCGACACAACCGTGTTTCAACGCTCTATTCGACAACATAGACAAGCTCGACACGGCGGTTCTGCGCCCAGGCGTTTTCACTGGAGCCGAGAGTAGCCGGACGCTCTTCTCCATAGCTCACGGTACTCATCTGCGCGTCGGAAACACCACGTACCCTCAACAACAGACGGACTGATTGCGAGCGTCGTTCACCGAGGCCGATGTTGTATTCGCGCGAACCGCGTTCGTCCGCGTGACCTTCGAGCCGAACGCGTGCAGCCGGGTTGGCCAGTAAGTACTCGGCGTGTTCGGTGACCACCGCGATGTACTCGCGTTTTACGTCGCTCTGGTCCAGTTCGAAGTAAACGACGTTCGAACCGGCGCCAACCGGTCCGCCCGAACCCGTGCCAAACGATCCACCGGCTCCGACGCCACCATCGCCGATCCCGGTGGTGGTCGTGCCCGGCGCCACGCCGGCGTTCTCGTCGATGTCTTCGGACACAGTGGATCGACCGCCACAGGCCGCGACCACAACAGTCACCAGCACCAACAACATGCGTTTCATTTCAGTCATCCCCCAACAACAAGGAATTGTTTATTACAATCAATAACTAATAAGCTATACTTCACGAAACTTCTAACGACGGGGCAACGGCGACCAGACCGGCTCCCGCACGTCGCCTTCACGCGCGGCCAGACGGTGGCTAACGCTGCCGTCCACGGCGACCGCCGCCAACACGCCACGACCACCACTCTTCGTCGCATAGATGATCATCTGCCCGTTCGGTGCAAAACTCGGTGACTCGTCGAGCTGACCGTCAGTGAGCACCTGGGTCGAACGGTTCTTCAGATCCACCACAGCGATTCTGTAGCCACCACGGTCCTGGTGGACTACCGCAAGCCGGGTTCCGTCCGGTGATACCCGTGGGCGTGCATTGTAACTGCCTTCGAAGGTCAGACGCGTCGCATTTCCGCCTTTCGCGTCGACTTGATAGATCTGCGGTCCGCCACCACGGTCGGATGTAAACAGGATGCTCCGACCGTCCGGAGACCAGACCGGTTCCGTGTCGATCGAAGCACTCCTCGTGATCCGGGTGCGAGTGCCAAGCGCAATGTTCATCACATAGATGTCCAGATTGCCGGTGCCACGCGACAGGGTCAGCGCCAGCTTCTTGCCGTCGGGAGAAAACGCCGGTGCGCTATTGATACCGGGCTCAGACACCATGACCCTGCGTTCCCCGGTTGTCAGCGTCTGCAGATAGATGACCGAGCCGTCGTCTTCCAACGCGACATAGGCGATCTGGCTGCCATCCGGTGACCAGGTTGGCGACAACAACGGCGTCGGCGAAGTGACGATATCGATCGGATTCTCACCGTCGGAGTCGGCCACGACCAGACGATAGCGCGCTTCGGTGTCAGACCGGTCGACCGCAACATAAGCGATGCGCGCCGAAAACGCTCCCGGTTCGCCGGTCAGTTCCTCGTATACGAGGTCGGCGATGTAATGTGCGACGGCCCGCAGCGTCGCGGGGTTCGCGGGAACACGCAATCCGATCAGCTGCCGTGCGCCGAATACGTCGAACAATTCGAACTGGACGTTGTAGGCGTCGGGGCCCGAGGGCAATACGCGGCCCATAACCAGTGCTTCGACCCCCAGCAGGCGCCAGTCTGAAAAATCGACTTCCGCGCCCGCAGTCGGGCGACCGATCATGTCGCGCTCGCCAATCGGCTCGAAACGTCCGCTGCGCGCGAGATCGGACGCGATCACGGCGGCCACCTCTGTCGATGGAACCGCTCCTGATCCGCCGCGCCAACCGAACGGTACGATTGCCACCGGTACCGCTTCCTGCACACCGCGCGTAATGTCGATGACCAGTTCCGCGTGCGCTGGCGTCAGGCACTGGAACAGAACCACAGCCGCGAGGCCTCTTGCTAACCATCCTTTGTGAGACATTCGTGACTAGTCTTCCGGTTCAAAATTGAAAATCAAACTGCGCTGGAACAACGCCGGATCCGCCGGCTCCGGCAATGGCGAAGCTTTCAATACGGCATTTTCGATCGACCGTACGACAGCGGCGTCGCCGTTACAACGCCCAACCTGAACGTTCGTGACTTCTCCACCGGCGACCTGTGTCACCCGAACCTCACACTTGATCCCCACCCGCGCACTCGGCGGCCGGTTCCAGTTGCGGATGACCTTCTGTTGGATTGCGGCCACGTATTGATTCATCGCTGCGGAGTTTTGTCGCGCCAGTTCTGCCTGTTCGCGTTCCAGTTCGGCTTTGAGTTGCGCCTCGGCTTCGGCGCGTCTGCGGGCCTGTTCGACCGCTTCCTGTTCAGCCTTGAGTTTGGCCAGACGTTGTTCTTCGAGACGTTCGCGTTCGGCCTCTGCTTTCTGCTTGCGTTCCTGTTCCTCTCTCTCCCGTTGCTTGGCCAGCTCCTGCTGACGCTGCCGTTCCTGTTCTTCTTTTTGCTTGCGTTCGGTTTCGAGTTTTGCGAGTCGTTGCTGCTCGGCTTTGCGTTCGCGTCGTGTCTGTTCGAGTTGCTCCTGCGCTTCACGTTGCCGCGTGGCTTCCGCGATTTCCGCGGCGTCGATCTTTTCGAGCTCGGCAGCGATTCGCGCCTCGTCGACGACCATCGCTTCGATTTTCATGACGGCCGGTTGCCGAGGTTCGTAGGCAATACCAATGCTGGCCATCAACGTGCCTAACAACACAGCGTGCAGCAGCAACGAATAGAAAATTGCCAGGGCGCGTTGCATCTCTCGCTCACGAACTATTCACGCACCACCGGTGGTGTTTCGAGGGGTTCGGTCACGAACCCCACCTTCGCCGCTCCGGCCGTCTGCAGCAACACCATCGCCATGACGACACGGCCGTATTCGATCGATGTATCAGCGCGCAGCAGTATTGGTGTCTCCGGGTTACGGCGCAAGACTGCTGCTGTGCGTGCGACCACCGTCGATTCGTCCACGGGTTCGTCCTCGTCATCCCCAATGTTCAGATACAGGCTTCCGTCTTTCTGTATCGACAGGATCAACGGCTCGTTGTTCTTCAGAATGTCTGGATCCAGCGGCTCGGCGCCCGCCTGCGGCAGATCGACCTCAATACCCTGGGTCAGCAACGGGGCTGTCACCATGAAAATGATCAACAATACGAGCATCACATCGATGTACGGCACGACGTTAATCTCACCCATCAGCCGACGTTTTTTCCGCCGTATTTCCGACACTTCAGTTCACATGCCTCTGCAGGATCGATGAGAACTCGTCGATGAACGTATAGTAGCGACTCTCGATGCGATCCACGTGATCAGCATACCGGTTGTACGCTATGACTGCGGGTATCGCCGCGAACAACCCCATCGCCGTCGCGATCAGCGCCTCGGCGATGCCGGGTGCGACCATCGCCAGTGTTGCGTGTTGCACGTTACCGAGCGCGCGGAACGCGTTCATGATGCCCCACACTGTACCGAACAAACCCACATACGGGCTCGTCGAACCGACTGTCGCGAGAAACACAAGGTTCTGTTCCAACCGGTCCATCTCACGTACCTGTGCAACCCCCATGGCCCGTCGTGACGCTTCCAGCAGCTGGTCGGCAGCGATCCGGCCTTTGCGTCTGGCACGCGTGAATTCCCGGAAACCGCCTTCAAAGATGGCTTCCATACCGAGATTCGGCTTTGGGTTCTCGCTGATGCGTTGATACATCTCCGCCAGATCGCCACCGGACCAGAAAGCCATTTCGAACGCGTCGGCTGCCTTGCGTGCGTTTCGGATGGCCCTTCGTTTCTCGAAAATCACGACCCAGGATGCGAGCGATGCGAGCAACAAGACGACCAGCACCGCCTGCACGATCAGGCTCGCGTCCAGGATCAGTTGCCAGTAGGAAATGTCGACCGTCAACTCAAGGCTCCGAGTATTTGTTCGGGAATCCGCTGTGGTTTCAGTGTTTCTGCGTCGACACAGGCGGCGCGCACAGTGGCTTCGGTCAGCAAATCGCCGGTCGTCTCACGAAAAATGCGTTGATTCAGCGTCAACACCGAACGCCCCGCCCTCACGTCTTCGACGGTCACGTTCAACGCCTCGTTGAAACGTCCGGGTTGACGGTAGCGTATCGAAACTTCGGCAACCACGAACAGAACACCGGGATCTGCCGTGAGCGCGTCCGGTTCCGCACCGAGACTGCGCAGCCACTCCGTGCGTGCCCGCTCCATGAACCGCAAATAGTTGGCGTAATAGACGACGCCGCCGGCATCGGTATCTTCGTAGTAGACCCGTACCGGCCAGACAAACGGCTTCTGATCAGGCATCGTCGAACAAATCGTGGCTGGAGATCGCAGGATCGCGTGGTGGCGGGGTCAGACCGAAATGCAGATAGGCGTTCCGCGTCGCGACACGTCCACGCGACGTGCGCATCAGAAACCCCTGCTGAATCAGATAGGGTTCCAGCACATCCTCGATCGTACTCCGCTCCTCACCGATCGCCGCCGACAGGCTGTCGATTCCGACCGGACCACCGTCGAACTTCTTCAGGATGGTCAGCAGCAAACGCCTGTCCATGACGTCGAAACCGTTTGGATCAACTTCGAGCATGTCCATCGCGGCTTTCGCCACCTCTTCGGTGACATTACCGTCCGCCTTGACCTCGGCGTAATCGCGCACGCGCCGCAACAACCGGTTCGCGATGCGCGGCGTACCACGGGAACGCGACGCAATCTGTTTTGCTCCACCCGCATCGACCGTCATGCCGAGTATTCCTGCCGACCGCTCCACGATGCGGGTGATTTCATCGTGGTCATAAAACTCCAGACGTTGCACGATGCCAAAACGGTCGCGCAACGGTGAGGTCAGAAGCCCCGCCCGGGTCGTAGCACCGACCAGTGTGAACGGCGGCACATCCAGTTTGATCGAACGCGCCATAGGACCTTCACCGATTATGATATCGAGCTGAAAATCCTCCAGCGCCGGATACAGCACTTCCTCGACCACCGGACTCAGTCGATGTATCTCGTCGACAAACAGGACGTCCCTGGGTTCGAGATTGGTCAGCAGCGCGGCGAGGTCACCGGGCCGTTCGAGTACGGGACCCGAGGTCTGGCGAAGATTGACGTCGAGTTCGTTGGCAATGATGTGCGCCAGGGTGGTTTTGCCGAGTCCGGGCGGTCCGAAGATCAGGACGTGATCCATCGCCTTGCCGCGGTTGCGAGCCGCGGTGATGAAAATCGACATCTGCTCCTTGACTGCGCGTTGCCCGACGTATTCCGACAACTCGCGCGGGCGGATCGCGCGTTCGATCGCCTGGTCTTCCGGGGTTCCTGTGGGTTCGACGAGTCGGCCGGTTTCCATGTTTCAGCTCACCTGCCTGGCGACGTTCTGCAGCGCCTGGCGAATGAGTTCCTCGGTGCTCAGATCGCCTTCAACAGTCTTCAGCATCCGGTTCACTTGTGCCCCGCGATAGCCCAGCGCGACCAGCGCACTATAAGCCTCACTGCGCGGATCGGAGCCTGCATCGCCCGGGAACGATGGGGAGCCCCCCTCCGGGGCGGATTCAAACAGACGGTCGCGCATCTCGACGACCAGTCGCGCGGCGGTCTTTTTGCCGACACCGGGCAGACGCACGAGGCTGTCGGTGTCTTCTTGCTCGACACAACGCAGGAACCCTTCGACGTTGATGCCGGACAGTATGGTCAAAGCCATACGCGCGCCGACACCGGAAATCTTCAGCAATTCCCGGAACAGGCGACGTTCGTCTTCGCTCGCAAATCCAAACAGCGTGTGCGCATCATCCCGCACGACCAGGTGGGTGTACAAGTTCACCTCGTCGCCGACAGCGGGTAATTGATAGAACGTCGACATCGGTGCGTCCACCTCGTAGCCGACACCATTCACGTCAATGATCAGTTGCGGTGGCTTTTTCGCCGCGAGTCGGCCACGTAGAAAACCGATCACCGTATGCGTCCTCCGAAAGCCGCTGCGACGTTCCATGCGTCGCGGCTGAAGTGCATGTGCGCGTGGCAGATCGCCGCAGCGAGCGCGTCAGCCGCATCGGATTCGGGTTTTTCATCGAGAACGAGCAATGCGGACACCATGTGTTGCACCTGTTCTTTGGTTGCGTTTCCGGAACCTACGATAGCGAGCTTGATCTCTCGTGCCGCATATTCATGGATCGTGATGTTTGCGTCAAAAGTCGCACACAACGCTGCCGCACGAGCCTGACCCAGTTTCAGCGCGCTGTCGGGATTGCGATGGACAAACACGCGTTCGATCGCCATTTCCGCCGGACGGTGTTCGGAAACCAGCGACCGGATCGCTTTGTGAATCTCTTTCAAACGCGCAGCGAAATCCTGTCCCCTTGTCTTGACACAACCAAACACCACACATCGAGCTCTTTGCGGTTCGGCATCGATGATGCCGAAGCCCGTTACACGCGAACCGGGATCTACGCCGAGTATGCGAATCGGTTCAGACACAATCGATATTTTCCAGCAATGCTTCGGGAATGTCAGCATTCGAATACACCTGCTGCACATCGTCGAGGTCTTCGAGTGTTTCCAACAGACGGACCATCCGCGCGGCGTTGTCCGCGACATCGAGCACGGTCGAGTTCGATGCGTGCATCGTGACTTCCGCATTCTCGGGCTGCAAGTCCATCAACTGCTTCCGCACCAACTCGAAATCGGCCGGATCGGTCAGTACGTCGATCGACGTATCGTCGTTGGTTACGACGTCCTCCGCACCCGCTTCCAATGCAGCTTCCATGATCTTTTCTTCATCGGAGCCGGCTGCAAAGCTGATCAGACCGACGTGATTGAACAGATAACCCACCGAACCGTCGGCACCGAGGTTGCCACCGTGTTTCGTGAACGCGTGGCGGATCTCTGCAACCGTACGATTGCGGTTGTCGGTCACGCAATCGACCATCACGGCGACACCCCCCGGGCCGTAGCCCTCATAGCGGACGTCTTCGTAGCTGGCACCCTCGATGTCACCGGTCCCGCGTTTGATGGCGCGATCAATGTTGTCCTTTGGCATGCTCTGGGCTTTGGCTTTGTCGATAGCGAGACGCAGTTGTGGATTGGAATCGACATCGGCGCCACCAGTGCGCGCGGCAACGGTAATTTCGCGAATCAGTTTCGTGAACAGTTTGCCGCGCTTGGCGTCCTGACGCCCTTTGCGGTGCTGAATGTTCGCCCATTTGCTGTGACCGGCCATTGTGGGTCAGAAAGTCAGTTCCAGACCAATGTGAAGACCGTCGTCGAAGTCGACGTCCCGAAAACGGTCGAACTCGCCTTCGACCAGCCGCAGGCCAATATAGACGTTGGCATCCCGAAGCACGCTGTAACCGACACGAAACTCTGTATCGATGTACTGCTTGGCATCACCGAACGAGAGGATATCGGGGGCGAAATACAGGTGACCTTTCATCACGACGCGGTCCCATTTCGTCAGCGTATAGCGGAAAAAACCACCGAGCC
>JAZFZN010000328.1:0-2581 GCA_036475515.1 Gammaproteobacteria bacterium | reverse complement strand
AGAACCCGCCGTGCAGCATGAAGTCACCACCAGCCAAATCACCGGCGTCGGGCTGGCCAGCCGTGCCACTGAGCACGAAGTCCCCGCCGCTGCTGGTCCCACCGCCGCCGTCAACGGTGAACCAGCTCAAGTCAAATCCGCCGCTGGCCGCGGCTTGCCTTTCCGCTGAGTGCCGCGTTATCGCGTTAGCGACTCCACCACTCCCTGCACAAGCGTCGAATCATGCGTCTTGACGTGCGTACCGAATCCCAACGCACTCGTCGGATTGACGCGGACGTAGACGTTCCACTCCGTTGCGACATCGGCGGACTTGGTGATCGGCTCGGTGCTGTACAGCTTGTACCGGTGCCCGTCGTGCTCGAATCGGATCGTCCGGCCGTCGGTCCGTCCGATAGGGGCTGCGTCTACGAAGGGCTTCAGCCCGAACTCGAACATCATCCCGGCCTCGCTGCTGGTGATGCCGATGATCTCGCCCGACACGGTGAACTCGCCCGCAAATTGCTCGTCGACGAGCAGAGCGGCTGACGTGAGGGACATGGTGAGCACAGACCCATAGTCGCGTAACGTCGTTTTCTGATCGAGTCGCGGGACAAACCTCGCCAGATGTCGCGATCCATCCTCGAACTCCCGCAGCAGAACAGTCACCGCACTAAAGTTCTCGAACACGTACTCGGTCGTCACACTTGGTTGGCCTTCCTGCTCGATCGTCACATCAATAGCCAACCCTCCTTCGGGTAGAGACTTGGTGCTCGCTTGGTAGGACAGATATCGAGTCTCTCCAGAGGTTTTGTCCGTCCAACCGATACCCGACCCCAACGTCGCACCAATCGAGCCGCGCCCGCGCATTTCCACGCTCAACGCTGACTGTGGATCCGGTGATAGGCGGTACTGAAAACACTCGACGTAGAAGTTCTTCAGTAGCTCGTCCTGCGAGTAATTCGACGCGCCAGACAACAGCGACATCCGCTCCAGCGCTGCGGCGAGATCGGCATCCGAAGCCGCCCGCCGTTCCAGTTCCGCCTGAATGTCACCCGAATACTGGGCCTGAAGCTCCATCGAGACCGAAAGTGAAACCAACATTCCAATCAACACTGTGTTCAGTGAACGGATCATGACTATCTATCTCCTATCAAACGAAGGTTATTGAACGAACTGAATGCGAACACCACGCTCTGTGCTACCGTCCTCATGCTGAATCGTGTACGGAGTACGAAATTGCAGCGGGAACACGTGATCCAAGCCAATCGACGCCTTCACGACGCGTGGCGGCTGAGCCGGTAACAAGTCGCCCTGATGGACACCGACCCACGTGGCAGCGCCGGATCCAAACGCGACCAGTGCGAACACGGCTGCACGACGCATGGCCGACAATCGCCGTCCCCACTGCGATGATTTCGCCCGGCGATCCGCCATCGCGCGGCGGTACGCAGCCAGCAGTTTCGGTCGAAGACTCGGCGATGGCTGCTCCGTCTCAGCCTCCATCGCCGACTCGTCCAGTGCGGCGATCTGACGGAAACGCAGCGCGCAATCGGGGCACCCATCGACGTGCTCGCGTAGAACCGATTCGTCGGAGGCCAGCAGTCGGTCCTCGATCAGCCGGTACAACAGTGGACGTGCGGTCTCACATTCCATGTCACGATCCCTCATGCCCATCCAACCGAGCACCGATGCGCTCGCGTACGGCGGTGCGCGCCCGGAACAGACGACTCTTGACGGTGTTCAACGGCAAATCCAGTGTCGCCGCTATTTCGTTCAGGGTTAGACTATGGTGCATACGCAATGATAAGACTTCCCGAATCGGTTCCGGAAGCGAGGCCACGGCTTGGCCCACGATCGCCCGACGCTCCGATCGTTGCGCGTGCTCCTCCGGGGATCCGGTATGTTCGTCGACGACCTCCGTCGGCAGAGTGGCCGTCGCCTTTCCCCGTGCGGCTGCGTGTTTCAACCACACGCGACGAGCGATTCCGTACACGAATCCCGAGAGCGTCCCCCTCCGCCGATCGAACCGTTCGCCGCTTTCGAGAAGCGCCACGAACACCCGCTGGGTCATGTCCTCGGCGTCGTGCTGACTTACGCGTCGCCAGCGGAAGTACGCAAAGACGGGCTGCTCGTGCGTTTCCAGAATGGCAACGAAGGCGGATTCGTCTCCCGATAGGGCTGCAGCCAGTAGGTTTTCTGCGTTCATGGGTCGCTCTCGGTCACCTCGTCACCGGTCATTACGCCGGGAAGCGAAAAGGTTGCAAGGAAAATTCTACAAACCGCGCAAACGCTCTGTGACGAACACGCCTGTCCTGCTGTTCGATCAACAGGGGCAGATTCTAGGCTGTTTTGAGGCATCACAGAGCGGGGCTCGACGATGAAGTCGGTGGCTGCGTGGTGAGGTGAGTAGTTCAAGAATTCGCAGTTTTCTCACATCGGTCTGCTACAAGTTTCGTGATGTCCGTAGAGAGCCTGCGAGGTGGTCAACCTCCGTCGCTGCCCTGTTAGTCCTCGATCTCGATAATCTCGACGGTGACGTTCAGCACTTGTCGAAGTTTCTGGGAGAGCGCCAGCGCTGCTTCTTCGCTGTTGCAGTCCCAGG
>JAZFZN010000327.1:0-2622 GCA_036475515.1 Gammaproteobacteria bacterium | reverse complement strand
CGCCGCGTCGTGAATAATCCGGGTAAACCGTTACCCACGTGATCACCCCGAAATCTCAATCGATTCCCGGAATGCCAAGAAAAACCACCCTATGATGGCACCGATTCGGCTTGGAGGGGGCTTCCGTCAGTTGTTGGATCGGAATGCGGGGTCTGACCAGTTTGTACGTTTTTGGAAGGATCGCTCGCGGGTCAAACCGTTTTTTGCTCAAAAGATCTCTTTGTAGCGCCTCACCCGTTAACCATTCCAAAAAACGCCTCCGCAACCCATTGGCCTGCACCAGCTTGCAACGCCATTTTGCAAAGCGCTTTTCCGTAACGGGTCCCTCTCGGGGAGTTCCTTTTGGTACCGCATAAAGCGGGTACCCGCGGGTTTACTAAAAACGCCGCGCGAGAGAGCGCCCGGCGTTTTTCGTTCATCCGTTGCTGGCAAAGGGATTTGCGAAAGCCCGTCGAGCCGGATTGCGCTCTCGGTCTCTCGCGCGAGACCGCGAGCGCGCCAGGGTTCAGCACGGTGGTCCGGATGTCGACCGCGAACTCTCGGACTCTCGGCTGTTTCAGGGCCGTTTGGTTAACAGGACGGTTCGGTTTAGGGTAGCGTGGACAACCCTGCCAATATTCGTCAATCCGTGGTATGGTCTGAATCAGACAGAACCGCACTCGCTGTTTGGTGCCCCATGCCCATTCCTGCATCCGACCCGATTGTCAACGTGCCGATCGTCACGCCGTTCGATAAGGAGGACCGCGTCGATCACGATGCCCTGGCCCGCAACGTCGAACGCTGATTGACCACGCCGGCCACGGGATACCTAGTCGGTTCGCAGACGGGAGAGGAATGGTCCCTCAGCGAAGATGAAAAGCTGGACGTCGCGAAGACGGTCAAAGAGAATCTGGATGAAAGACGGTTTTTGATTGGCGGAATCGACTGCCCGTCGGTGACCGAGACGTTGCGCCGCGCGGAGAAGTTCGCGGAAGTTGGTGCTGAGGTCGTGAGGATTCGCTTGCCGCGCGGGGCGTCGCTGGTCGAGCGGTACTTCGAGCAGGTTCTGCCACGGTGCTCGGTACCGGTGCTGTTGATGCACCAGTGCGATCCAGCGCGGTTCGGCGTGGCCGCCGAACCAGCCGCGGCGCCGGAAATTCTCGGAGCTGTCACCGACATGGACAACGTGTTCGGCTACGTGACCGATCACGATGTCCGCTTTGAAGCCCGTGTTCGCCGCTGTGTGACTCGCGACCGTCGGTTCTGGATCTGCAACGGCAGCCTGATCCTGCACGGAACGCTTATCGGCTGCAACGGGACGACGACGGCGTTCTCCAATCTCTGGCCGGTTGCACTCGATGAATTGCTACGGATGGGAATGGCCGGCCATTACGAGGAAGCGAGATCGCTGCAGGAACACGTGCAAAAGATCGACGCAGTGATGCTTCCATACATGGCCGCCGGAGTGAAAGCTGCACTCGAGCTACTTGGGTTCGAGGGAATGAGACCGCGGTCACCCACTCCACCCGCCCCGCCGGAAGTTGTTGTGATGATGGAAAGACTGATGTGCGAGGGCGGACTCTTGTCCGCCTGAGACCCACGCACCGATGCTGCGGTGTCCCAGCAGCCGAGTGCCGGAGTGCATCATGATCATGTCCGAGCCGTGGATGAACAGCCCGTGGACCATCGAGCGGAGGATGGGCAGTTTGTAGGCAATGCAGGCTTCGTGAACTGCGACCGCCCCAGGGTACGGCTGATACCACGTGGCAACTTCCATCGCAGACATAACGGGTATTTTCGTCTCGATGCTGCTGGTGTCCTCGATCGAGCGCCCGGATTAGCAGAAGGGAACTCGTTTTCGTAAACCTAGACTTCATAATGTTTTAATCACGAGCGGAAGTAAACATTCGCTGTAGCGGTGGCTTCTAGCCGCCGGGACCTGGGAAACGGCGGCTGGAAGCCACCCCTACCACGCCTTCGGCGAATATTTACGAGCGGAACTGGAATGATCTATCTTGTGACGCAAGTTCGCAAAAACTGTCGCACATCTTGAAATATCTACAACACACGACCGACCACACTTCAAACGGCATCCGTAACTCAATTCGAAAGAACACAATTCCTGCAAAGTTGGAGGCGAATCATGATTCTAAAAGGTGCAAAGTACAGTGCTTTGGGAGCAATGTTGATGGTGGTGCTGGGGTGTTTGATCTTCGGCACCGATGTTCTGAGTTATTTTCACAGTTCGGCGAACGCCGTGAAGTCGGTCGTCAAGCACTCGGTCCCGGTCGAATTCGAGCTGCAGCGGGCGCGGGATATAATCGACAACATCATCCCGGAACTGCAGGTCAACATTCGGATAATTGCTGAGGATGAGGTCGAGATCGCGGCTCTGAAGAACGACATCAACGACAGCACCGAAAAGCTGGCGAAACAGAAGAAGTTGGTTGCCCGTCTGCGAGCAGAACTCGACAACGACACCGACGTTTACCAGATCGACGGTCGGAAGTATTCGCGTCAGCATTTGACCGAGCGGCTGGCGCGGCAATTCAAACGATACCGGGAAGCCGAGATTATTCTGGCCAGCAAGCATAAGTTGCTGGAAACTCGCGAACGGTCGCTGCTGGCCGCGATGCAAATGTT
>JAZFZN010000326.1:0-9371 GCA_036475515.1 Gammaproteobacteria bacterium | reverse complement strand
CCGTTGCTGTGGACACACCTGATTCCGGCGACCCTGGAAGGACGCGCATTGCACAACGTTCAGAATGCGATGGCGGCTGCGGCGCTGGCTTACAGTCTCGGTATGAATCTGGAAAACATCCGCCATGGTCTGAGAACCTTCGACTCGACGTTCTTCCAGGCCCCGGGTCGCATGAACATCTACGACGAGCACCCCTTCCGCGTCATCCTCGACTATGCCCACAACCCGGCCGCGGTCAGGACCATTGTCGACGTCATCGACAGACTCGAAGTCGCCGGTCGCAGGATCGGCGTGTTGGCAGCGCCCGGAGACCGTCGTGATGAAGACATCGCAGAGATTGCATACGCCGCAGCCGGTCATTTTGATCACTATGTGCTGAAACGCGACGACTATCTGCGTGGACGTGGCGAAAGTGAAGTTCCGGATATGATGCGTGTCGCGTTGCTCGAAAAAGGAATCACCGAAGAACAGATCAAGATTGTTCCCGACGAACAGGAAGCCATTGAAACCGCGTTGAATATGGCACGGGCAGATGACCTCGTTCTGATTCTCGGTGACGAGATCACACGCTGCTGGAAGCAGATCGTTTACTTCAACGCGGACGAAACTGAAGAAGCGGCGGAAAACATCCCGAAAACCGTCAAGATCGATCCAGCGTTGCTCGGCGAATTCTCTTTCGACAACGAAATTGAAGTGATCCGCGACGAGCGCGGCGTGCGTCTGGCCCGCGAGTCCGAAGACTAACTGGCAAGCAGTTCGACATCCGTGGAGTGTCTCGACAGCAGACGGCTGACTGGTCCCAACCTGATCCAGGATGAACCCGGCGCCATCATCGACGTGCGTTGTGATGCTTCCGAACGCGCTGATCTGACTGCGTCGTGGCGCGAAGAAGCGCGCCGGTTTCTGGATGACGTCGGCTGGACCGACGAACAAACAGCAACACACGATTATCCTTACGGCGTCAGCCTCGCGATATCCGCGCCGATCGACGCCTTGTACGCCGCGTCCGAACTGAACGATGCCGCTTACGAAAGCGCCTGTCGCCGCTTGCGCGGCGCAGCAGCCGTCGACACCTCATCTCGCGTCGCGGAACTCACCCGACTGATTGCACAAGAGCGCAACCCCCGCCTGATCGCGTTGCAGAAAGCCGCCGCGGAACACGGTGCCTTGTTTCTGTCGGACGACGATTTCGCATCTGTAGGGATGGGGAAGTCGAGTCAGACCTGGCCGGTTTCGGAACTGCCTGATCCGGGCTCGGTGCCCTGGGAGTCGATCGGCCGCATTCCGGTCGGGCTCGTCACCGGCACCAACGGCAAGACGACCAGCGTCCGGATGCTTGCTGCGATGGCCGCGGGCCACACCGTCGGCACGAGTTCGACGGAGGGCTTGCGTATCGGCACCGAACTCCTCGAAGCCGGTGACTATTCGGGACCGGGCGGGGCTCGAAACATCCTTCGTCACGAACGGGTCGATTTCGCGATCCTAGAAACGGCACGTGGCGGATTACAACGCCGCGGTCTGGGTGTCTCCCGTGCGGACGCCGCGCTGATCACGAACATCGCGGCGGATCACCTCGGTGATTTCGGTGTACACGATCTCGAAGCACTCGCGGATGTGAAGTGGGTGGTCACCCGGGCACTGACGGAACCCGACGCCACGCTCGTAATCAACGCCGGTGATCCACTGCTGGCGGCACGCGCATCCGGTGCATCCTGTCCCGTGTTGCGGTTTTCACCGGACACCGAGATCGCGCAGCAAGGCGGTGGCCCCTATGTGACCGTGCGTGACGACTTGATAGTGATCGGCGACGGGACAGAGGAACGTTCACTCGTCCGTGTCGATGCGGTGCCGTTGACCTTCGGTGGCGCGGCACGCCACAACATCGAGAACGCACTGGGTGCCGTAGGTCTGGCTCGGGCGCTCGGTTTGACAGATGAGGCGATCGTGTCCGGTCTGGTCGGTACAGAACCCAACGACATTCCGGGCCGTGGCAATTTGTATCGTATTGGGGACGTGACTGTTCTGGTTGACTTCGCACACAACCCGCACGGCCTACGTGCAGTAATGGATCTTGCAGAAAACCTGCCGGTGAAACGCCGCTTGTTGTCGATCGGACAAGCCGGGGATCGTCCCGACGATCTAATCCGCGAACTCGTGTCCGAAGCTGCCAGGTTCAGAGCGGACAAAATTCTCGTAAAACGCTATTCGAAATACGCGCGTGGCCGTGGCGAGGGTGAAGTCGCAAACCTGATCGCCAGGTCGTTCGTCGATACCGGCGTCGCGGCCGACAGCATCGAAACCTTCGACGACGATCTCGACGCAACGCCAGCGGCACTGGCTTGGGCACGGTCCGGCGACCTTCTGTTGCTGCTCGTACTGACGGATCAGGACGAAGTGATCGAGATGCTCAAACGACGCGTGGAGCACGACCCCGCGTGACGGAACAGCGACTAAGCAAATCTCAACTCAAACGTGAGATGCACGAACTGCAGGCGCTCGGAGAGCACCTGATGGAACTGTCACACGGACAACTCGAGGACATCGACCTGCCCGAACCGTTGCGCGAAGCCGTCATGACCGCGAGCCAGATGAAGAAACACGGTGCTCTGCACCGGCAGAAACAATACATCGGCCGGTTGATGCGCGACACCGATCCTGAATCGATTCGCCGCGCACTGCAGCGCGTCGAACACGCAGGCCGCGAACAGGCTGCGGCGTTCAAACGCTGCGAACGCTGGCGTGAACGCCTGCTCGAGGAAGGCAAAGCAGCTTTCGAAGAATTGCTGGGGATCTTTCCCGATATCGATCGCCAGCATGTACGCCGTCTCTTGCGGGAGGCACATCGGGAACGGGAAGAGCATCTGCCACCGCGTGCGCAACGCGCACTGTTTCGCTTTCTCGCGGATCTCGAGACCCACCGCGGCTAGACTCGATCCAGATGGCAAGCCTTGAAACCCAAAAAGACGCGGGCATCCTGCTAGAATTCCCCGGATGAAACCACTCGTCGGCGTGATCATGGGTTCCCATTCCGATTGGGACACCCTTGAGCACGCGATCACCACACTCGAAACCCTCAATGTACCGCACGAAACGCGTGTTGTTTCTGCTCATCGAACTCCTGATCTGCTGTTTGAGTATTGCGCGGGTGCACGCGAACGTGGTCTCGAGGTCCTGATCGCCGGCGCCGGTGGCGCGGCGCACCTGCCGGGCATGGCAGCCGCAAAAACATCGTTGCCCGTACTCGGAGTTCCCGTGCCATCGCGCGCGCTGAACGGCATCGATTCCCTGCTGTCGATCGCGCAGATGCCTGCTGGAATCCCGGTCGGGACCCTGGCGATCGGAAAAGCAGGCGCTACGAACGCGGCACTTCTGGCAGCAGCGATCCTTGCAAACAAACATCCGGAAGTCGCCGATGCGCTAGAGCGTTTCCGGACGGAACAAACACAGAAGGTCCTCGATCATCCAGACCCACGTGGCTGACATCCATCGGTCCGAAGATGAAATCTGAACAGTGAAAATCGGAATCATCGGTGCAGGCCAACTCGGACGCATGCTGGCGTTGGCCGGCTACCCGCTCGGACTCGAGTTCGTATTCCTCGACAAGACTGCGGACGCACCGGGTGGGCAGGTCGGTGACATCATCGTTGGCGAGTTCGACGATCCCGACAAGCTGGCCGAACTGGCCGACTGCGTCGATATCGTCACATTTGATGTCGAGAACGTTTCTGCCAGCGTAGTCGCGACAATCACGGGTCGCACGCGTTTCCTTCCACCGTTGGCGGCACTCGAAGTCGCACAGGATCGTCTTTCAGAAAAGCGCTTGTTTGCCGAATTGCGGATCCCGACGCCCGACTACAGAGCCATCGATACCCCGGAGGATCTCGCCAGCGCGGCAGACGAACTGGGCTTCCCGTGCGTTCTGAAAATCCGGCGACTCGGATACGACGGGCGTGGCCAGGTCATTTTGCGAACCCCCGATGATCTGGGAGCAGCGTGGGAAACATTTCGTGGCGTACCGCTGATCCTCGAGGTTTTTGTCCATTTCGACAGGGAAGTTTCAATCGTTGCAGTTCGAAGCATCGCAGGTGAAACGGCTTTCTACCCGCTGGTCGAGAACGTACACGAGAACGGCATTCTCGTTCGTACCATGGCCCCTTTGCAGGACGTCTCATTGACCGGTCTGGCGCGGGACCATGCAAAACGTCTGTTTGATCGATTCGAATACGCCGGCGTGCTGACGATCGAGTTCTTTGTACGGAACGGTGAGTTGCTGGCGAACGAGATGGCGCCGCGTGTGCACAATTCCGGACACTGGACAATCGAAGGCGCCGTGACCAGTCAGTTCGAAAACCACGTGCGCGCGATCCTCGGATATCCACTCGGCGACGCCAGCGCAGTCGGTCACTGTGCCATGGTCAACTTTATCGGTACGATGCCGCCGCTAACCCCTGTATTGCAGATCGCCGGCGCTCACTACCACGACTACGGGAAAACCCCACGTCCGAAACGCAAACTGGGTCACTGCACCCTGCACCGCAGCACACCAGAGAAAAGAGACGCCGCACTGGCGGCCCTGATCGAAGCCATCGGACAGGAAAACGTCTCGAAGGTTACTGAAACAGGTTGATTCCTGGCGGTCTAGCCTGTGCCGCCCACCGTCAGTTCATCGATCTTCAGCGTCGGTTGCCCGACACCGACCGGAACGCTTTGGCCGTCTTTGCCACAGACTCCGATCCCCGAATCGAGTTTGAGATCGTTGCCGACCATAGAAACGTGACGCAACACGGTCGGACCGTCGCCGATCAGTGTCGCGCCCCGCACAGGACGTGTCAGTTTCCCATGTTCAATCAGACGCGCCTGGTTCGCACTGAAGACGAACTTGCCAGAGGTAATGTCGACCTGTCCGCCACCGAAGTTCGATGCATAAATACCTTTCTCTACAGACGCGATGATTTCTTCAGGTTCGTGTGCGCCGGCCAGCATGTAGGTATTCGTCATACGCGGCATCGGCAGGTGTGCAAACGACTCTCTCCGTCCGTTGCCTGTCGACACCGTACCCATCAGACGCGCGTTGAGTTTGTCCTGCATGTAGCCTTTCAGGATTCCGTTCTCGATCAGCACCGTTTTTTGCGCCGGTGTACCTTCGTCATCAACACTCAATGACCCCCGTCGTGCTTCCAGGGTTGCGTCGTCCACAACCGTACACCACTCCGACGCAACACGTTCGCCGATGCGCCCGGAAAATGCCGAAGTCCCTTTGCGGTTGAAATCACCCTCCAGACCGTGCCCGATCGCCTCGTGCAACAGTATCCCCGGCCACCCGGGGCCGAGGACGACCGGCATCGTACCGGCCGGGGCCGGATCGGCTTCGAGGTTGACGATTGCCTGATCCACGGCTTCGCGGGCGATTATGAGCATCTGTTCCCGGTCGAAAAAATCGTACCCGAAACGGCCACCGGCACCGGCGTAGCCCTGTTCGGAACGGCCGTTCCCGTCGGCGATCACGGAGACATTCAGACGCACGAGTGGCCGTACGTCCGCCGTAAAGGTCCCGTCGCTGGCAGCGATGAGCACGACTTCGTGCACACCGGATAATGTGATCACGACTTCACGGACACGTGTGTCCAACGCACGGGTTTCCGCGTCGAGCAGTTTCAAAAGTTTGGTCTTGTCTTTGTCGCTCAGGGTTTCCAGCGGATCGATCGGACTGTACAGGCGCAGTGATTTTTCCTGTTTCCAAGCTTGTACGGCACCGTGTTCACCACGGCGTGCGATGGCACGCGCCGCCCGTGAAGCCTGCGTCAACGCCGGCAGAACGATTTCATCTGAGTACGCAAATCCGGTTTTTTCGGCACTCATCGCACGCACACCGACACCCTGATCGATGTTGTGTACGCCCTCTTTGACGATACGGTCTTCCAGCGTCCAGGATTCGGTTCGGGTGACCTGAAAATACAAATCGGCATTGTCCACCGCACGACCCATAATCGTGCCAAGCACTTTTTCGAGATCGCGTTCTTCGATACCGGACGGCTCGAGGATACGGGTTGTCGCAATTTGAAGCGGGTTGTCGGTCAACGTTGACTCCTGATTGTTCTACATGCGCCGATGGCTGAGTGCCGGAAAATCGCGACGTATCTTCACTTGCTCTTCGGAATCGATGTCTGCGACGACAACGCCGACACCGGCCTCCTTGCGTTCCAGTACGATACCCCACGGATCGACGATCATACTGTCGCCGTTTGTTTCGCGGCCATTGGAGTGCATGCCACCCTGTGCTGCGGCAACGACAAAGCACAGGTTTTCTATTGCACGCGCACGCAGCAGAACTTCCCAATGCGCGCCCCCCGTCGTGGCCGTGAACGCTGCCGGGACGGCGATCAGCTCGACGTCCTCGGCCTGCATGCGTCGGAACATTTCGGGGAACCGCAAATCGTAACACACCGACAAACCAAGCCGGCCAAACGGTGTTGCCACGACGATGACCTCATGGCCGGGTTCGGTTTTCTCGGATTCGTGGTAGCGCTCGTTGCGCTCAGGGATACTGACGTCGAACAGGTGAATCTTGTCGTAACGTGCAACCTGGCTCCCCTGATCATCATAGACCAGCGTCGCCGACCACAATTTGTCGTGGTCTGGTGTCAGAATCGGAATCGTGCCACCGACGATCCAGGCGCCCGTTTCGCAGGCCTGTGTCGACAGAAATTCCTGTATCGGGCCGTCGCCCGGTGTTTCTGCAACGCGCAGGCGTTCCGAGTCGTTCTTTCCCATGAACGCGAAGTTTTCCGGCAACACAATCAGCCTTGCACCGCCGTCGGCCGCGTCCGCGATCAGGCCTGCGGCAACATTCAGGTTATCGGCGACCTCCGGTCCGGATGTCATCTGAACGGCGGCTACGCGGATCATCCTTCTGATGCCTCCGCGCCGGAATTCTGCGCCTGCGCGGATGGGTCAGCGGTGCCGATGCGTTCGATGACGGGTTCGTCCCAGCTTCCTGTCACACGGTAGACAACTTTGCCCATTTCTTTCAGCGGCTTTTCGAAAAGCTTGGCGAAAATAAGCAAAGCCGCCCCGACACCGGGGCCAGCGACCACCGCGCCGGCGAGTGGCAGACCGCTGCCAAAGTTTGCACGCACGATCGCGGTCTGATCATAGTCGCGTTCTCCAAGACCAGTTCTGCCGACAATACCGATGTCGGCGGCCGGCCCTTCGAGCACCAGGTTTTCTGTATAGGCGTTGCCCCTGTCTATACGAAAATCACCTTCGATGCGATCAAACGCCAGCCCGGATCCGAACACATCGCGAAAATCCAGACTCAGCCGTCGCGGCAACGCGGCAACACTCAACAGACCGAACAAACGCCCCGCACCGGGCTGAACGTCGTGCAACACACCCGGGCCGATGCGAATGCTCACGTCGCCGGATACGAGGTCGTAGACGTTCTCACCCGGCGATGCGTTCCAGTACACGTTCAACTCTGCGCTGCCGTCATCTGCGTCGACAGCCTGGCCGTACCCCAGTGCGCTCAGCGTCTCTCCGACATCGCTGCTTTCGATCGTGAAGTCGAGTGCCGTGCGTTGTCCCGTGTCGGTCACCACCCACTCGCTCGTGCCTTCGGTACGAAACGATGAAGCCGCCGTGCCAAATCTCAGGATTCTCAAACCTTCCGGTATGCGTTCGACGTCCATCTGCAGGCCACCGAAATGCCGGTCGCCCCAGCTGAACTCCTTTGCGCTCAGACGCAACGCCGGAAAATCGCGTGGATCCGGTGGCAACTGGTCGATCGGATTTGCGTCTTCGTCGCTGCTGAGTCGCAAGCGCAGCATGTCCATGACAACCGGCGTCTGGCGACGGTCGAACGGCACAAACACAGAGCCCTCGATCTGGTCACCGCCAATCTGTACCAGCCATTCACGCGGGTTGCGATCAATCTTGAGACTCACGTTGGTCACACTCTGACCGAACAGGCGCATATCGACAGCGCTCAAGTCCGCCGATTTGAGAAGCAGTGCATCGGTGTCTCCCGCGAACAGTTCGAACACCGCGAGCCAGGCATCGACATCGAGCTGCGGCATCTTACCGTGTACGACGAGCGATTCTGTTGCCGTGATGTCGGCCGGTTCACCGGTACCGTATTCGACGTTGCCCCGCAGGATCGTTACACGATCGTCTTCGTTCTGCAGTTCCAGTCGGGCTGTAAGTCCGCGTGCGTCGTCGATCGTGACGAGATCCGGTGTGTCACCACCAAAACGCATTTCGAAATTCAACGGCGCGCTTTCATCTGCTGTTTTTGCGAGCGGCTCGGGCAGCTTGATAGCGATCCCCTGCATTGGAGAACCGACGGCCAGTCGCCACTGCGACTCGTTTTCGGGGAACCACAGTTGCACCGACCAGTCGGCCTCGCCGTCAAATACGGTGCTCAACGGAAAACCGGTCAGTGCCGTCAGATCGGCGACGTCAAAACGACCATACAAACTCGCCCTGGTCAGCGATTCGTCGATCTCGTCGTTACCGATCGCGAGCGATACGGGCCGGCCGAGCAGGCTCGCGGATAGCCCGTCACCACTGAGTCGAAAATCGTCGACGAAGAGCGTGCCGTCGATCTGTTCCAGGCGTCCCGAGAACCCTTCGAGCCCCAGCGCGCCGTTGTCGGTCGTTACGGTCGCCTGCAAACTGCTCGCGTCAGTCTGGGTCAATGGCAGCGTCAGATCGAGCACGGTTGCGGCGTCGCCACCGAATTGCATTCCTTGCAGACCCTCGTAGCCTGCACCCAGCGGGCTTTCGCGTACGAAACCGATCAGGTTTTCGAGGCTTCCTGTCGCTTTAGCTTCTGCTTCGAGTATCCCCGTGGGCAGATCCGCAAAACGCACCTGCCCGCTTTCGATATGAGTACCGGATACTTCGGCGCCATGAACGTCGATGGTCAATCCTTCGTTCTCGAACACGATATCGGCTTCGAACTCCTCGAACCGTGGCCAGTCGTCGGCGGTGTGGATGACGGCATCAGAGATCTTTGCCGTCGCGAGAAAATGGCCGCTGCCGTCGTCGAACGGAAAGTCGCCGGGTGTACCGTGAAACTCGACTCGTGGTTCGGATACGCGGCCCGCAAGCAATGCGTCGTCCAGCCAGGCGACAACACCCTCCCCCATGATCCCCACCGGTAGATAAGTTCCTGCACGTGTCAGCGGACCGCCATCGCCCGACGCACTGAGATCGAGCCGGACCGGCGAACCATCCGACGGGATGGTCATTTCGACGTCGACACGTGCCGTGACATCTTCGTTCGCGGCACGCAGGTTGTCCGTTTTCAGTACCAGTCCGTTTTCGTCCCGTGTCCACCGAACGTCTCCAAGCACTTCGGCCTGCAACGG
>JAZFZN010000325.1:0-3393 GCA_036475515.1 Gammaproteobacteria bacterium | reverse complement strand
CCGCGGTCATCCCTTCCCGAGCGTCGTCTCCGCTCGGCTTGATGCGCTCTTTTTTGACCAGGCCTTCGCGTTCCAGATAGTTGTTCAATGTACGTGTCAGGCCGCTTCGGAAACCGGCGAGGTGCGTCCCGCCGTCCTTCTGGGGAATGGTGTTCGTGAACGGAAACATGATCTCCTGGTAGGAGTCGTTCCACTGCAACGCACACTCAACGGAGATGCCGTGCCGTTCGGTCTGGAAATGGATCACCGTTTCGTGCAACGGGGTCTTGTTGCGGTTCAGATGTTCGACAAAAGCGCGTATACCTCCTTGATATTCAAAGAGATTTTCCTTTCCGGTGCGTTCGTCGGTGAGTTTGATCCGGACCCCGGAATTCAAGAACGAAAGTTCTCGTAGACGTTTTGCCAGGATGTCGTAGTGGAATTCGCGATTCGTGAACACCTCCGCACTCGGCAGAAACCGGAGCGTCGTGCCGGTACGGTCGGTGTCACCGACAACCGCCAGCGCGCGCACCGGCTCGCCCATTTGGTATTCCTGGCGATGGATCTTGCCGTCCCGGTAGATCGTCAGTTCCAGGTGCGAGGACAAGGCGTTTACGACCGAAACACCGACACCGTGGAGGCCACCGGAGACTTTATAGGAATTCGCGTCGAATTTTCCACCGGCATGCAACACGGTCATGATGACCTCGGCGGCTGAGCGGCCTTCGTCCTCGTGCGTGTCCACCGGGATTCCGCGGCCGTCGTCAGACACTGTGACTGAATTGTCCGGGTGGACAGTGACCTCGATATTCGAAGCATAGCCAGCCAGGGCCTCGTCTACGGAGTTATCAACGACTTCGAACACCAAATGGTGCAAGCCAGTGCCGTCATCGGTGTCGCCGATGAACATGCCTGGACGTTTGCGGACGGCTTCTAAGCCTTTGAGAACCTTGATATTGCTGGAATCGTAGGTCGCCTGATCTGTCATGCCGCGGTCCTGAGATCGAACCGATTCAGTATACCATCGGTGTGACTTCGCCCTGTTTCACGTGAAACATTCTCGCGTCGCCGAGGTCCGGAATCTCCGACGCCTGCAGCGTAGTGATGAATACCTGTGTATCGAGTTCCCGCACCGCCGCCAGCAGTTTCTGCAGCCGCGAGGCATCCAGTTCCGCCGCCGGATCATCGAGCAACAGCACGCCGGCACGCCCGGTCTGTTCGCGGTGCAGACGCGCCTGCGCGAGGACCAGCGCGGCTCCCAACAGTTTTTGCTCCCCGCGGGAAACCCGTTGTTTTGCGAGCCGTCCGCACCACCGAATGATCAGATTCGCGCGGTGTGGGCCGAGACCCGTCACCCGGGCCTCCCGGTCGCGTGCGCGGTGCGCCTCCAGCGAGGATGCCAGGGGCTGATCCTGCGCCCAGCCACGGCGATAACACAACTCGACACCTTCCCCGAGCAGCTGCTCGACCAGACCGGTCGCAACAGGTTGCAGTGACTCGAGGTGTTCGCCCCGCCACTGGTCAATGGCTTCTCCGCATTCCGCCAGTTCCGGTTCCCAAAGCCGTACAGCTTCTTCGCCGGCAGCGTTTTTCAGTGCCGCATTTCGCTGCCGCAAGGCCCGCTGATAGCGCCGCCAGGCGTCCAGAAAGCCCGGTTTCACGTGAAACACGCCCCAGTCGATATAGCGCCGGCGGTAGGCCGGACCCTCTTCGATCAGTTTGTGAATGTCCGGATCAATGACTTGAACCGGCAGTTGCCGTGCGAGTTCGGCGAGGTTCGCGGCATTTTCGCCGCCAATTCGCGCCAATGTCCGTGATTGTTCTCGCCGTACACCAATCGTCGATCCCCGCCCGCTTCCGGACTGCCTCGCGACCACCTCAAAGGCATCGGCTCCTTCGCGGATCAGGTTTTCGGGTCGGTGCTCGCGGAACGACCTTCCCCGGCCCAGAAAGAAAATCGCCTCGAGCAACGAAGTCTTGCCCGAAGCGTTCTCGCCGGAAAATACGTTGAAACCGGGTGCTGGTTCAACCACCGTGCCCCGCAAGCACCGAAAGTTGGCTATTTTCAGCCAACTCAGTGTAGCGACCGAAGCAGCCACTGTGCTTCCGACCGATCGGCTACCGCAGCATTGGCGGCCTACAGCCGCATCGGCATGACGACGAATTTGCAGTCGTCCTTACCCGGCGCACGAATCAGACAACTGCTGTTGCCGTCCTTGACACCGACTTCGACGCGATCGCCGTCGACCGCGCCAATCGCATCCAGCAGGTAATTTACATTGAACCCGATTTCCAGTTCCGGGCCGCCGTAGTCGACCTCGACTTGTTCTTCGGCCTCTTCCTGCTCCGGATTGTGGGCCTGGATCACCAAACCGTCGGCTTTGACGTCGAGCCGAATACCGCGGTACTTCTCATTGGACAGGATCGCCGTACGGTGCAAAGCGTCACGCAGCAGCGAACGATCTCCTTCCAGAACATTACCACCAGTATCCGGGATAACCCGGTCATAGTCCGGGAAACGACCGTCGATCAGTTTCGACGTCAGCTGAATCCCCTCAAGCACGGCCCGAATGTGGTTCGTACCAATGGCGATTTCCACCTCACCGTCACCGTGCAACACGCGTTGTAACTCGAGTACACCCTTACGCGGCACGATAACCTGTTGCCCGGTCGCTGCGGTGCCCGGCACATTCAGTTCACACATCGCAAGCCGGTGCCCGTCCGTTGCTACAGCTCGTAGAGTGTCACCATCGACCTCGAACAACAGCCCGTTCAGATAGTAGCGAACGTCCTGCTGTGCCATTGAAAAATGTGTTTTCTCAATGAGTCTCCTGGTATTGGCTACGGACAACTTCAGCGTTTGTTGCACAGTAATGTCTTCAACGATCGGAAACTCTGACGCAGGCAGCGTCGACAACGTGAACCGGCTCTTGCCCGAACGCACGACCAATCGATCACGAGAAACCGCTATTTCCACTTCAGCCAATTCCGGCAATGCCCGACAGATATCGAGCAGCTTTCGACCGGGTACGGTAATGTCACCGTCTATATCGATATCCGCATTGATTCTTGCAACGAGTTCGACTTCGAGATCTGTCGCCGTTACTGACAGTTCACCGTCCCTAGCTGACAACAGCACATTGGACAGCACCGGCATGGTTTGACGTCTTTCAACGACACCGATGACTGTCTGCAGGGGACTTAACAGCGTTTCTCTTTTTGCGCTGAATTTCATCCACTCACCTGTCTAATAGATATAAAAAGAAATACTTATTATTACTGTTATAGAGCCTGTTCATACTGTGGGGAAGTCTGATTTATCCTTTATTTTCAATGGGTTATGCTTTGTGAAATAACCCATAGGTGTTGTATTGTGATATGGGTTATCTGTGTGTCGGTTGTGGATAAAACCGG
>JAZFZN010000324.1:0-2117 GCA_036475515.1 Gammaproteobacteria bacterium | reverse complement strand
GACTGGAGGTCGCGTCCGCGGGTGAGCTCAAGATCGCTCTAGATTCGGGAATGAATCCTGAGAAAATCAGTTTCGCCGGACCCGGAAAAACGACCGACGAACTTCGTTTCGCGGTACAGTCGGGCATCATCGTCAACGTGGAGTCCATCAACGAAATACGCCGGCTTGCGCAGATCGCTCGCGACAAGGACGAACGTCCGCGCATCGCGATTCGCGTGAACCCGGACTTCGAACTGAAAACCTCCGGCATGAAGATGAGTGGCGGTCCGAAGCAGTTTGGTATCGACGCGGAACTCGTCCCCGACGTGTTGTCAGAAGTCGCCAATCTTCCACTCGAGTTTGTCGGTTTCCACATTTTCTCCGGCTCGCAGAATCTGAACCCCGAAGCGATCATCGAAGCACAGGAACAGACCGTCGAACTGGCCTTGAAACTGGCCCGGCACGCACCGGGACCAGTGCAACTTCTGAACATCGGTGGCGGCTTCGGTATTCCGTACTTTCCGGGAGAGCAGCGGCTCGATCTGGAACCAATCGGTGCGCGTTTGGGGGTGCTCTGCCCGTTGATACAGAAGGCATTGCCGGATGCCGAAATCGTCATCGAACTCGGACGCTACATCGTCGGTGAAGCTGGGGTCTATGTCTGCCGCGTCATCGACCGGAAGACCTCACGGGGCCAGGTGTTCCTCGTGACCGATGGTGGACTGCACCACCATCTGGCGGCATCAGGAAACTTTGGTCAGGTGATCAGAAAAAACTACCCGGTCGTAACCGTCGATCGCGTGCATGGCGGCGAACGCGAAACAGCGTCAGTGGTCGGGCCATTGTGTACGCCACTGGATCTGCTGGCCGACCGCATGGAACTCGGGCGTGCCGACATCGGTGATTTGATCGGGGTATTGCAGTCCGGTGCCTACGGCCTGACGGCCAGCCCGACTGCGTTTCTGAGCCATCCGGCTCCTCGCGAAATTCTCGTCTGAAAACCCGTCAGGCGTTGTGCCTGCGGCACGCGAGCAGCCCGGCAAAGAGCAACCAGCCGAACACGCCACCGCCGCCGCCAGAACCGCCACCGCCGGAACGATCAACGGTCACGCTGGTTTGAGCTATCGCCGAACCGCCATTCGCATTTGTGCATTGGAGACTGAACGCACTGTCGGCAATCAAAGGACCGACCGTTTCGGTACCGGCGGTGGGTTTGTTTCCGGCCCAGTCACCACTCGCTGCACAACCGTCGGCATTGCTGGTTGTCCAGTTGAGGGTCGTCGAACCATCCATCGGTACGTTGTCGGGATTTGCCGTTAAAGAGATCGTCGGGTTCTGCACACCCGAACCGCCTGAGCTGTCCTTGAAACCCGGACCGATGGCCCAGCCGGGATTCGTGTTCTGCGACCATTCATATGCCCCAGCGCCTGCGCCACTACGCGCACGATCGTTGAAATCCACGGCAACGCCATAGGTCACATCGGCTGCACCGATCAGCGGTGAATCCGGCGTCGGATAGACGTCTTTACTTCCGACATCGATGAAGTCCGCGCTTTCGGAACGCCCGGTGACGTAGCCACTGGACGGGAACGCACCGGTCGCCGGCTCGAACACGTTGCCGGAAACGGTCACACCGGACAAACCGCCGACGGCAAAACTCCCGGAGGGACAATAGATCGCGTTGTTGGCGAACACGAGACCCGGTTGACCGTCCCAGCTCCCGATGCGTACACAGGGACTGCCGCCGATGACCGTGTTGTGTACGAACTCGAGGTTCGCCGGTGTGACACCCTGATGTGGCTGACTGTTCAGACCATTAGCCGGAGATTCCAGAACGATGTTGTTGCGGATGACCGCATCGGCCGCTGCCTGGATACCGGAGTCCCCGCAGTTCCACATTACGTTGCCTTCGATGATGTTGCGTGGTTGGGCTTCCGTTCCGTAGACCAGGATGCAGGGATAGTTCGTGTCGTAAATGACGTTGTCGCGGACGACGTTCGAGTGTGAACCTTTCTTGATCTCGATACCGTCTCCCTGTGTCGCGGACAGCGTATCGTGGATCCAGTTGTTCTCTATGATCGAATCACTGACGACACAGGTTGCGTCGTTGCAACCGACATACATGCCTTCACCAGTTC
>JAZFZN010000323.1:0-3602 GCA_036475515.1 Gammaproteobacteria bacterium | reverse complement strand
ATACGCGATGAAACAAATCGGTCTGGAAAACACACTGATCCGCGCACCGATCGACGGTGTCATCGCCGCACGTCTGGTCAAGACTGGCGCCACCGCGACCGAAAACCAGGAACTGTTCAAGATCACTGACGCCGGCCAGCTGCGTGTCCGCATACCCGTACCGCAACGTAAACTGGACCTTTTTAGCGTGGGCCAGAAAGCGACGATTCGCGTCGACGCGCGTCCGGACGAACGATTCGAGGCAGCGGTGACCACCATCAGCCCGGTCGTGGACGCAAGGTCCGGACAGGCGCAGGTCACGTTGTCCCTGGACAACGGTAACAAGCAACTGCTGCCGGGAATGTTTGCGCGGGTAGAGATCGTCTACGACGTTCACGAACAAGCCATGTTGTTGCCACGCGCTGCCCTGGTCGAACATGACGGCACCACGAGTGTGTACGTCGTGGAGTCAGGGCAGGCGATCAAGCGCACCGTGATCACGGGACTCGAGAAGAATGGTCAAATCGAGATTCTCGAGGGATTGGACAGCAACGATCAGGTCGTCACGGCCGGACAGTCTGTGCTTGCCGACGGCGCAGATGTGCTCGTACAACTGACACCGAACGGATGAACCGAGACCGGAACATGAACATGAAGACATTCAAAAAAGCCTGGCCCCTCGCGATTCTCGCGACGGCTGTTGTCTTAAGCGCTTGTGAACAGGGCGAAGGTGCTACCAAAGACGACGATAAGGAAAAGACAGCGCCGATCCCGGTAGAAACTGCATCGGTCATACGTGGCAACATCGATGCCGTATATTCCGGCACGGCCACGCTCGAGAGCGACGAAGAAGCGCAGGTCATCGCAAAGGTCGGTGGTGAGATCGTCGCGATCCTGGTCGAAGAAGGCGACATCGTAAAGCCCGGCCAGGTGCTGGCCAGACTCGATGGCGACAGGTTGCGTCTCGAAGTTCAACAGGCACGCGCCAATCTTGCAGGCGCCGAGCAGGAATACCGGCGCAACGTCGAACTGCATGAAACCGGGTTGATCAGCGCCACCGCGTTCGAAGATCTCAAATACGAAGTGGATCAGTTGAAAGCCACTTACGACCTGGCACAGCTGAATCTCGGCTATACAGAGATCCGTGCACCGATCGGCGGTTATGTCTCCGAACGACTGATCAAACTTGGCAACACGATTACCGAAAACACCCCAGTCTTTCGAGTGACGGATATGAATCCGTTGCTTGCCTATCTGCATGTCCCGGAACGCGATCTCTCGAAACTCCGAAGCGGCCAACCGGCACAGCTGGTGCTCGACGCCCTGCCCGGCCAGAGCTTCACCGGAACAATCGTACGCATCAGTCCGGTCATCGATCCACAGACCGGTACGTTCAAGGCGACGATAGAAGTGCCCGATACTACGAGTCAGTTGAAACCGGGCATGTTCGGACGGTTCAACATTGTCTACGAAACACGTGAAGATACGGTGTTGATCCCGCGTGTAGCGTTGGTTGATGAGGACACGGAACCGGCTGTGTTCGTCGTCGAAGAGGGTGTCGCGTATCGGCGTGCGGTAACGACCGCACTGACACGCTCTGGAAACGTCGAGATTGCCGACGGTCTCGTCGGCAATGAACAAATCGTTATCGTCGGACAAAGCGGGCTCAAGGAAGGCACCAAGGTCGAAGTGATCGGGCTGACCGCCGAGCAGCAGAAAGACGAACTCGCCGATGGTGGCACGGCCGACGTTGTCAACGCCGGCTTTTGATTCAATTCTCCTGCGGATAGTTCAAAGATGCGCCTGATCGATATTGCGACCGAGCGACGTGTCACCATATTCATGTTCACCGTCGCCATCGTGCTGTTCGGCTTTGTGTCCTTGGCACGACTCAAGGTCAACCTGCTTCCGGATCTGTCATTTCCGACGATTACAGTTCGTACGGAACTGACCGGGGCAGCGCCCGTCGAGATCGAGAACCTGCTTTCGAAACCGATAGAAGAAACGGTCGGTGTCATCAAGAACGTCCGTCAGGTCCGTTCGGTGGCACGTTCGGGACAGTCCGACGTCATCCTCGAATTCCTGTGGGGCACCGACATGGACATGGCCGGTGTCGATGTTCGGGAAAAACTCGACATCCTGCAGTTGCCGCTCGAAGCAACCCGTCCGTTGCTGTTGCGATTCGATCCGTCCTCGGAACCGATCATCCGTCTGGCGCTGGTTCGGTCCGGCGATCAAGCGATGTCGGCCACCGACAGCGAGGAACGGCTGAAGGCGTTGCGCCGCTTCGCCGAGGATCGGCTGAAGACGGACCTGGAGGCGATTGAAGGCACCGCTGCGGTCAAAGTCAGTGGCGGTCTCGAAGACGAGATTCAGATCCTGGTCGACCAGCAAAAGCTCGCCCAACTCGGCTTGTCTATCAACGACGTGGCAAGACGTGTGCGTGCCGAAAACGTCAATCTGTCGGGCGGACGCCTCGAACAGGGAACCCAGCGTTTTCTTGTGCGCACGATCAACGAGTTCCAGAGTGTCGATGAATTCTCGGACGCGATCATCGCGACACCTGAGGGACGTCCCATCTATTTGCGCGACATCGCTCAAGTCAAACGTGGTTACAAAGACCGTGAAGCGATCACTCGTGTAAACGGCAAGGAATCGGTCGAACTCGCCGTGTACAAGGAAGGTGACGCAAACACGGTGCAGATCGCGTCGCGTGTCACGGCGGCGCTGGAAGACATCCGGGAAAACCTGCCCCGTGGTGTCGAACTACAGGTTATTTACGATCAATCGGAGTTTATTTCCGATGCCATCGGTTCCGTGGGCCGGGCAGCCGTTATCGGTGGCATTCTCGCGATGCTGATCTTGTATCTGTTCCTGCGTGATTTCCGTACCACGGTGATCATCGGTATAACGATTCCGGTATCGGTCATCGGAACGTTCATGCTGATGTACATGTTTGATCTGACGCTGAACATCATGTCGCTGGGTGGTATTGCGCTGGCGATCGGGTTGCTTGTTGACAACTCGATCGTTGTACTCGAGAACATCGTGCGCAAACGGGAACAGGGTTTTGCGATTCTCGAAAGTGCACGCGATGGAACGACGGAGGTCGCTTCGGCCGTGACCGCAGCAACATTGACGACCGTCGCTGTGTTCTTCCCGATGGTGTTCATACACGGCATCGCCGGACAGTTGTTCCGCGACCAGGCGCTGACCGTAACCTTTGCCCTGCTCTTCTCCCTCGTGGTCGCGTTGACACTGATTCCGATGCTGGCTGCAATGCGTGCCGGCCACCGGTTTACCGACGCGGTCGACCAGCGTCCGCCGAGCCGTTTCACGCGGGGCGTCGCGTCAATCGTACGTGGTTTTTCGTGGTTCTTCGGCAAGATCGCGCTCGTCATGCGCCGGATCATGACGCCTTTTGTGTGGGCTTTTCAGAAATTCTATGGAGCAATCAAAAATGTTTATCCGGGTGTCCTGACCTGGTCGTTGTCGCATCGGGCCCTGGTCGTAATCGTCGCAGCGGCCATTTTTGTCGGCACGATGATGCTGGTACCGCGGCTGGGCACCGAACTGATACCACAATTGTCGCAAGGCGAGTTCCAGATCAACTTGCGTCTCAC
>JAZFZN010000322.1:0-2890 GCA_036475515.1 Gammaproteobacteria bacterium | reverse complement strand
TCCTCGAGCTGATCGGCTTCGAAACCGGCACGACTCAAAAGGATAATCACACCGAAAGCACCGGCAGCCATCAACGCGTAGACCAGGGTGTAGAACAGGGCAGCGACGAGTCCTTCTTCGGTCCCGGCGATGAAGCCCAGGAGAATGAAACCGACGTGTGAAATCGTCGAATAGGCGAGCATGCGTTTGATGTTGCTCTGTGCGATCGCGGCCAGGTTGCCGACGGCCATCGACAACACGGCCAGTATCGTCAGCATGTTGGCCCAGTCGCTCTGATACTGCCCCAACGCCTCGACCAGTACGCGTACGACAAGCGCAAATCCAGCGATCTTCGGCGCCGTGCCAAGATAAAGTGTGACCGACGTCGGTGCACCGTCGTACACATCAGGCAACCACATATGGAACGGAACCGCGCCGAGCTTGAACGCGACCGCCACAATGACAAAAGACAAGGCGAACAACACAGCCAGGTCGAGGTCGTGGCCAGAAGACAAGGCCGTCGCGATCTCTGAGAAATCCAGACTGCCGGTGACGCCGTACAGAATCGAGATGCCGAACAGCAGCGTGCCCGATGCGATACCACCGAGTACGAAGTACTTCATCGCAGCTTCCGACGCGATACCGGAATCACGATCGAACGCCACCATCGCATACAACGACAACGACATCAGTTCCAGACCAAGGTACATCGACAGGAAGCTGTGAGCCGAGATCATGACCATCATGCCGAGCATGCCTGTCAGGCTGAGCACGAAATATTCGCCCTTGAACAGAACCCGGCGTTGCAAGTACTCCTTCGAATAAACAAACACGACGCCGATGACGAGATAGATCGCAAGTTTCAGTATGTCGCTCAAACGATCGGCAACAAACATGCCTTCAAAGGCCAGCACACGTTGATCGACCGCAAAATGAACCGTGATGAACGCGGCACCAAGCAGTGTCAGCAAAGCCAGGTAGTAGCTGATCCAACGATTGCGTTCGGTCAGGAACAGATCAACGATCAGCACGACGCAGGTCATCGTCAGAACAAACAGCTCCGGTGCGGCGAACGAAAGATCGGTCAGGCTGGTCATCACAGGATCTTACTGATTTGAATGTGGTTCACGAGGTTGTCGACCGTGGCTGTCATGACTTCGATCAACGGCGCCGGCCATACTCCCAGGAGCAGCACAGCGATCGCGAGCACAGCGAGCACGACGAATTCACGTGGATTGAGGTCTTTCAACGCGGCGACGTTGTCGTTGGTAACCGCGCCAAAGACGACGCGTTTGATCATCCATAGCGTGTAGGCGGCACCGAGTACCAATGTCGTCGCGGCCAGAAATGCGATCCAGAAATTGGCCTTGAATGACGACAGGATCACGAGAAACTCACCCACGAAACCGGATGTACCGGGCAAACCGGCATTCGCGAGCGCAAACAGCACCATGAACGACGCAAACACGGGCATCGTGTTGGCCACACCGCCGTAGGCATCGATCTCCCGGCTGTGAACCCGGTCGTACATGACACCGACACAGAGGAACAGCGCGCCGGAGATCAGACCGTGAGAGACCATCTGCACCATGCCGCCTTCAATACCCATGCGGCCACCGCTAGCATTACCCGTGGTCTGCAGGATCGAGTACACGACAAAAAACCCGAGCGTCACAAAACCCATGTGCGCGATCGACGAATAGGCGATCAGTTTCTTCATGTCGCGTTGTACGAGAGCGACGAAACCGATGTAGATGATCGCGATCAGCGACAATCCGATCATCAGACCTGCCAGCTTTCCCGATGCATCCGGGACGATCGGCAAAGAAAACCTGAGAAATCCGTAGCCACCAATTTTAAGCAGGATAGCCGCAAGGATGACCGAGCCACCCGTCGGCGCCTCGACGTGCGCGTCGGGCAACCAGGTGTGAACCGGCACCATCGGCACTTTGACCGCAAAGGCTGCAAGGAACGCGAGGAAAATCGCGATCTGCGTCTTCAGTCCGAGTGGAATGCGGTGAAACTCGAGGATTTCAAAGCTTCCGTCTGCAACGTGGTACAGATACAACAACGCGATCAGCATGAATATTGAACCGAGGAATGTATAAAGAAAAAACTTCAGCGTTGCGTAGACACGGTTCGGACCACCCCAGACACCGATGATGATGAACATCGGGATCAGCATCGCCTCGAAGAATACATAGAACAACATCGCGTCCAGTGCGCTGAACACACCGACCATCAGACCGGTCATCAACAGGAACGCCGCCATGTATTGCGATACCTTGTATTCGATCACCTCCCAACCGGCGATCACGACCAGCACGGTCATGAAGGTCGTCAGCAGGATCAGCGGCAGCGATATTCCATCGATACCGACGTAGTACTCGATGTTGAAGTGCGCGATCCATGGCACACGTTCGACGAACTGCATCTCCGCGGTACCCGTCAAGAACCCGGTCCATAACGGGATGCTCAACACGAACGTCACGATGGCAGTCAACAGCGCGAGCCAGCGTGCGACGTTATCGTTGCGCGAGCCGACGGCCAGCACGATCAGACCACCGATGATCGATGTCCAGATAACGAGACTCAAAAGAGGAAGATCGGTCGGCATCGATAATCAGTTCCTGAAAACAAACCATGCGATGACCAGGGCAAGCCCGATAATCATCGTGAATGCATAGGTGTACAGATAGCCGGACTGCATCCGGCGGACCATACCGGATACCCAGCCGACACTGCGCGCCGTGCCGTTAACGAGGGTGCCGTCGATCAGCAGTTGGTCTCCGACGCGCCAGGCCACGTCACCGACGGCTCGTGCGCCGGATGCCACGCCGTCTTCGTAGAACTCGTCGAAGTAGTATTTGTTTGCGAGCAAGCGGTACAGACCCGAGAATCGGTCTGCGAT
>JAZFZN010000321.1:0-7946 GCA_036475515.1 Gammaproteobacteria bacterium | reverse complement strand
CAGTGCTCGTCAGTGGGGACGGCCGATCCTTCGAGCTGCTGCAGCAGGAAGATCGCACGGGGATCGCGACGGTTTTACCCGTTTCGGACGGCGTCGTACTTGTCGGTGAAGCCGGTGTGCACAAGATACCGTTGAACTGATCGATGATCGAGAAACTCGAACAACTGATCTTCGGGAACCGTGCTGCGATCATCGGTGTTTTCGCGATCGTGACGGCGTTCATGGGATACGTCGCCGTTACACAATTGAAGATCGACGCCGGTCTCGACAAGCTCCTACCGCTCGAACACGAGTACATGAAGACCTATGTCGAGTATCGCGACCAGTTCAGCGGTGCAAACCGCATCCTGGTTGCGTTGATTGCAAAAGACGGCGATATGTTTACGCCGGAATTCTTCGATGCGCTGAAGAACGCTACCGACGCGGTGTTTTTCATTCCCGGTGTCGATCGTTCACGTGTTCAGTCGCTGTTTACGCCAAATGTGCGTTTTACGGAAGTCGTCGCCGGCGGCATCGAGGCCGGCAACGTCGTGCCGGCAGATTTTCAACCGACCCCGGAAGGCCTGGCGCAGGTCCGGGATAATATTCTGAAGGCCGGCATCGTCGGCCGGCTCGTCGCCAATGATTTTTCCGGTGCAATCATCAGCGCCCAATTGCTCGAAGTTGATCCGGAAACGCAGCAGCCATTGGATGTGATCCATGTTGCGAACCTGCTTGAAGAAAACGTCCGCGATGTGTTTGAAAGCGAAGACGTCGGCGTTCATCTCGGTGTGCACATCATCGGCTTCTCGAAGGTCATCGGTGATATTTCGGACGGTGCACGGGTCGTCATCCTGTTCTTTGGTATCGCATTGGTCATCACCGCGTTGCTCGTCTACCTCTATTCGCAGTCGTGGCGAGTAACGATCGTACCGCTGTTCACTTCGATCGTTGCCGTTATCTGGCAGCTAGGGTCGTTCTCTCTGCTCGGTTATGGCATCGACCCGCTCGGCATTCTCGTCCCGTTTCTGATTTTTGCGATCGGTGTCAGCCACGGTGTGCAAATAATCAGCGCGATCGGTTCGGAGTGCTACAAAGGTGCCGGGGCCAACGAGGCCTGTCGTGCGAGTTTCCGGCGTCTTGCGGTTCCCGGTACGCTGGCTCTGGCTTCGGACACCATCGGTTTCATCACGATCCTGTTGATCGATATCAGAGTCATTCAGGAGATGGCGATCACCGCCAGCCTCGGTGTCGCTGCGATCATCCTGACGAATCTCGTTTTGCTGCCGGTCCTTCTGTGTGACGCGCCTATTGACGACGTGTACCGTGCCAAGCTGAGGGTACGCTTTGCGGCCTTGGCTCCGATCTGGGCACGAGTGTCACGGGTCGCGACTCGTGGACCGGCTACCGTCATCATGCTGATCGCAGTTGGGCTACTCGCCGTCGGTTTGTGGCTCGGGCCACAGGTCAAAATTGGTGATCTGCACGCCGGTGTACCGGAGCTACGGGCGGAATCACGTTACAACCAGGATACGCGTCTGATCACCGACAAGTTCTCGATCGGTGTCGATATCATCCAGGCGATTACAGAGGTTCCGGTCGATGGCTGTATCGACTACGAGGTGATGACGACACTTGATGATTTCACCTGGCACATGAAAAACGTTGAAGGCGTGCAAGGTGCGATTTCTGTGCCGACGATTGCAAAGGTCATCAACGCGGGCTGGAACGAGGGTAGTCTGAAGTGGCGTGTTCTGCCGCGTACCGAAGTCGTTATGGTGCAGAACGTGCGCCCCATCGAAACGAGCACCGGTTTGCGCAATGACGAGTGCAGCGTCATGCCGCTGGTCATATTCACGACCGACCACAAAGCGGAAACGATCGATCGTATCGTCGCCGCGGTCAAAGACTTTCGCGACGACCTGAACTCCGACAAGGTCAATATCCGTCTGGCCACCGGCAATGTCGGTGTCATGGCGGCGAGCAACGAAGTGGTCGAGGCCGCACAGTTCCCGATCCTCATCGGCGTCTTTTCGGCAATCATTCTGTTGTGCTGGTTGACCTTCCGTTCATTACGCGCGGTATTGTGTATCGTTATTCCACTGGCACTCGTTTCGTTGCTCGCCTATGCGTTGATGACGGTGCTCGAAATCGGGTTGAAGGTATCCACGTTGCCGGTCGTCGCGCTTGGTGTCGGTATCGGTGTCGACTACGGTATCTATATCTTCAGTCGCCTCCAGGGTTACCTGAAAACTGGCATGCCGTTAGCGCAAGCCTACGAGCGTTCGTTGACCATCGCTGGCAATGCGGTGGTGTTTACGGGAATCACGCTGGCAATCGGTGTCGCCACCTGGATTTTCTCGCCGCTCAAGTTCCAGGCAGATATGGGGATTCTGCTGACTTTCATGTTTCTCGTGAATATGTTGGGTGCGATTTTCCTGTTGCCGGCACTCGCCTACTGGCTGATGCCTGAAATGCGTGCAGACCGTCACGAAACCAGCGAAATCGTTACGCGAACCGCGTAGCGAACCATTCGTGCGAATCCGTCGGTATCTCTACATTGTTGTTGGTGTGCTCGTGGTGCTGACGATCGCTGTTCTGGTTGCCGCTAACGTTGTTGTCCGCGGTAGCCTTCCACGTCTCACCGGTACCGTCGTTCTGCCAGTGGTTTCCGGTGATGTGCTTGTCGAACGAGATGCACTCGGTGTGCCGACGATCCGTGCCGAAACACGTGCCGACGCCGCTGCAGCGCTCGGTTTCGTGCACGCCCAGGACCGGTTTTTTCAGATGGATCTGGCACGACGTGCGGCAGCCGGTGAGATATCCGCATTGTTCGGCGCAGTAGCGCTGGATTTCGACCGCAATCGTCGTCGGCACCGATTGCGGGCGCAGGCCGAGAACATGATGGTGAGCCTGGCCGACGACGAACGGCTGCTGATCGATGCCTATGTCGACGGTGTCAACACGGGGTTCGCTGATCTTGATGTGCGTCCCTTCGAATACCTGTTGCTCGGTGTGGAGCCGGATCCATGGCGGGCCGAAGACACGTTGCTCGTTGCTTTCGCGATGTGGTTTCGTCTGACCGATTCGGACGGTGCGAGGGAAGCGCGACTCGGTGTGATGCATGACGTATTGCCGCAGGCTTATTTCGACTGGTTGACCCAACAGGGTACGGAATGGGATGCGGCGATCGACGGCAGTGTTACGGAGGTGTTGCCGGTTCCGGGTCCCGACGTTTATGACCTTCGCAAGTTGCCGATCGAATGGTTCGGACAACCAGAAACTGATGTGGACAAAATCCCGGCCGAGATTTTCCGTGGCAGCAACAACTGGGCGGTTTCCGGATCACGTACGGCACACGGTGGTGCATTGTTGGCGAACGACATGCATTTGGGTCTGGCGGTTCCAAATACCTGGTATCGGGCACGGATCGTCGCCGGCGACATCGACGCGACCGGGGTCACATTGCCGGGATTGCCGTTTATGATTGCCGGCAGCAACGGGTACATCGCCTGGGGGTTTACCAATACCTATGGTGACTGGGTCGATCGTGTCGTACTCGAAACAAACACCGATGGCACGCGTTACCGAACTGCGGACGGCGAGCGAGCGTTTGACTGGTATGCCGAAGAGATCGAAGTGAAAGGTCAGCCGTCGGTCTTGCATGAGCTGCGTTGGACGATCTGGGGTCCTGTTGTCGGTCCGGACCACAACGGGTGGCTGCATTCGATACGATGGCTGGCACACGAGCCAGAGGCGACGAATCTGGGCCTCATCCGTCTGGAAACCGTGACTGATGTCGATGAAGCCATCGCGATAGCGAACACGGGTGGCATACCGCCGCAGAATTTCGTCGTTGCCGACCGCAACGGAAACATCGGCTGGACGGTAATCGGTAGGATTCCACTGCGCTCCGGTTTCGACCCGGTGTTGCCATCGACCTGGATCGATGCCCATGACGGATGGAACGGATGGGTCGAACCCGAAGACTATCCGCGTGTCGTCAATCCCGCCAGCGGTACGCTGTGGTCGGCCAACAACCGTGTGGTTGGTGGCGACGCGCTCGCAACGATCGGAGATGGTGGTTTTGGACTCGGTGCCCGTGCACGGCAAATCCGCGACGGTCTCGCCGAACGCGAACAGTTGTCCGTCGACGACATGCTCGCGATCCAGCTCGACGACCGTGCGTTGTTGTTGCAACGCTGGCAGGAGCTGCTGCTCGATCTGTTGTCCGAAGATGCCGTTGCAGCCGACCCGAAACGCGCAGAACTGAAACGGCTGATCGAACAACCGATGCCGCGTGCGTCGACCGATTCCGTAGCCTACCGACTGGTACGCAGTTTCCGCTTGTTGTTGCGTGAAGACGCAATCGATGCCCTGACCGCCGAGGTGCGTTCAGCCGATCCCGATTTTCAATATCTGGGTATGCGTCAATGGGAGGGCATACTGTGGCAACTGGTCGAACAGCAGCCGCCGCATCTGCTCAGTCCGCGTTATGCGAACTGGGACGAGCAGTTGCTTGCCGTGGTCGACCGGTTGATCCGACACTACGAGCCATCTGGCCCGCTGGCGGATCGCAGTTGGGGTGAGCGCAACAGCGTCACGATCCGCCATCCATTGAGCAACGCCGTTCCGGTGCTTTCGGGCCGGCTCGATATGCCGACGGTGCAGATGCCGGGGGATGCAAACATGCCGCGGGTTCAGGACGCGCTACACGGATCGTCCGAACGCCTCGGTGTTTCTCCCGGCAGGGAACGGGAAGGGTATTTCCACATGCCCGGTGGACAGAGTGGTCATCCTCTGTCGCCATACTACCGCGCGGGTCACGATGGCTGGGTCAATGGAACGGCGTCACCGTTTTTGCCCGGTCCTCCGGAACACGTGCTGACACTTTCGAACGGGTCGGAGTAACCTACAGGTCCTGTTGTCCCGGCGCGCGCGTCTGCAAGCGCGCGAGATCCTTCAACATTTCCTCGGAGTGAACATCCGGGTCGACGTCCCCGTAATGCTTCGCGATCAATCCGTCGGGATCGATCAGAAACGTCTGGCGCGAAGCGTACTTGACTGGACCGCGTTCGACGAGGACGCTATAGCGTGTCGCGATTTCCTGATCGGCGTCCGACAACAGCGGGAACGGCAGATCATACTTGTCGGCGAATTCCTTCTGCGATTCGACGTCGTCGAGACTGACACCGACAATTGCGACGCCGAGTTCCTTGAACTTGAATATGTCGTCGCGAAAATTGCAGGCCTCGGTGGTACAACCGGGTGTGTCTGCTTTCGGATAGAAGTACAAGGCAACCCATTGGCCCTGATAGTCGGCGAGCGTGTGCCACTTGTCGTTCTGGTCCTGTAGGCGGAAATCCGGTGCCGGCTGACCCTCGGCTGGTGTCGAGCCAGCAAGCGCAACAGCAGGAACCGTCATCAGCAGGCAAAGCAGTGTCGTCAGTTTCATCGTCTTTCTCGTGTTGATTTCTGTGGCGTCGGACTAGTCTGTAGTGCCACGTCGCATTGTTCAAGTTTCGGAGGCGCCGAAGGCCTCGTCATAATCGGCGCGCGCGGCATCGATTACTTTCCAGGCATGTTCGTGTCCATAGGGATCGCCCATTGTGACCTGCGATTCCTCCCCCGGCACCCATTTGTAGGTGCTGAAATAGTGGACCAGGCGTTCGGTCAGTACTGCCGGTAGCTCGGAGATGTCCCGAATGTCTTTCCAGATGTGGTCTTTTGCGATAACGGCAACGATCTTGTCGTCGACTTCCCCGTGATCAAACATCGTGATGCCGCCGATGACACGCACGTCCACGATGATGTTGGCACGTGCGATCGGCCGTTCCGAATAGACACAGATATCCAATGGATCGTCGTCGCCCGGTTCGCTGGTTTCGGACAACGCCCCGACTCGGGTAGCGCATAAGGTGCGAGGAACAAAACCATAAAGCGCCGGTGGGTGCACGGATGCCCGTTGCGGTCGGTCGACGCGGATGTATCCGGTTTTTTTGTCGGTTTCGTATTTGACGACATCGTAGGGAGTCATCTCGATGAAGGCGGTGACGATCTGTGGCGCGTCCGGGCCGGGATCCAGGCCGTGCCATGGGTGTGGGCGCCACTCGATGTATTCATCATTCACAGGCAGGGATTACCTCGCTTGGTTCTGCTTGTTGTCGTGATCGGCACGTTAGACTATAGACCAATCGACAAAGGACCATTGATTCGTGCACGACAGCGACAAACATCCGACGGCCGGTCTGGTGCTGCCAGGTGGCGGTGCCCGCGGCGCCTACCAGGTGGGCGTCCTCAAAGCCGTCGCCGAACAACTGGGGCCGCGGGCACCAATCCCGTTCCGCGTGCTGTCCGGCACTTCGGCCGGATCGATCAACGTCGCCGTGCTCGCCAGCCATGCCAGACGCTTCGCGCGTGGGACACACCAGCTGGAAGGGGTCTGGGCAAACTTCCGCAGCGAACAGGTGTACCGCACGGACACGCGAAAAATGCTCGCATCCAGCTTGCACTGGTTTTCGACACTCATATTCGGTGGTCTCGGCAGAGGCAACCCGAAATCGTTGCTCGACAACAAGCCGTTGCGCGCATTGTTAGGACGGCGTGTCAGCATGAAACGCATCGAACGGGCGATTGACCAGGGTTTTTTAGACGCCCTGGTCGTGACTACAGCCGGGTACGGGTCGGCCAAGTCGGTCTCTTTCTACCAGACGAACAAACCGATTCGCCCCTGGGTGCGTGCGCGCCGCATCGGTATTCCGGCGGACATTACGCTCGATCACCTGATGGCCTCCGTCGCCGTGCCATTGATCTTTCCACCGGCGCGCATTGGCAACGAGTACTTTGGTGACGGTGCATTGCGACAGGCGACTCCACTGTCCGCCGCACTGCATCTCGGTGCCGACCGTCTGTTCGTGATCAGCGTGCGCAGCGAAGCTGCCGACCAGGAACCTGACCCGGCCCAGGAACCGGAGTTCCCATCTTTCGGACAGATTGCCGCCTATATGCTCGACACGTTGTTTGTCGACGGCTTGTTCGCCGATCTCGAACGACTGCACCGACTCAACGAGATCGCCGAAAGTGCACCCGTCGGTTCGTTGACCGCGTTGTCCAGGCCGGTGCGTCGGATCGAGACCCTGGTTTTCACACCGAGTGAGGACATACGCGAAGTTGCCGCACGACATATCCAAGAGATGCCGGCGACGGTACGTCTGTTGATGAAAGGACTCGGCGCACGTGGCGGCGCCGGGAACCAGCTGGCCAGCTACCTGATGTTCGAATGCGGTTACACGCGGGAGCTGATCGAACTCGGTTACCGTGACGCTTCGGCACGTCTCGACCATGTGCGCTCATTTCTCGCCGGAGAAGCGGTGCCGTCTCTCGATGCTCCCGAGGAAGTGCGTCTTGAACTGTCAGGTCAGGACTAGGGTCGCGAGTCCGAGGAAGGCGGCGAAACCGACCACGTCCGTGATCGTCGTCAGGACGACACTGCCGGCGATCGCCGGGTCGATACTAAAATGCTTCAGGACCAGCGGGATCGCGACACCTGACAATGCTGCGAACAGCAGGTTGATCGTGACCGCGAGCGCAATTACAGTGCCGATCTGCCAGGACTTGAACCACAACGTCGCGATCACTGCAATGACCAGAGCCCAGCCGATGCCATTCAGGATTCCGACCGCAACCTCTCGAGTCATCAGCCAGCGTGCGTTCGACCGTTCCACCTGACCGAGTGCAAGACCACGGATCATTAAGGTCAACGTCTGTGACCCGGCGATACCGCCCATGCTCGCGACCACCGGCATCAGCACGGCCAGTGCGACCACTTTGTCGATTGTGGCCTGGAACAAACCGACGACCCAGGCAGCGATGAATGCTGTTGCAAGGTTGATACCGAGCCAGAGCGTACGTCGTCTGAAACTCTTTACGATCGGCGCAAACATGTCCTCTTCTTCATCGAGACCGGC